>CAZLEW010000138.1:0-1516 GCA_964558635.1 uncultured Candidatus Peribacteria bacterium | reverse complement strand
CTATACTACCGTTATGATCCATGAGATCCGCAGCGCGCTTCAGCGGCATAGGAGTGAAGAGAAAGCGTTGAACAGTGCGCGGTTTTTTAAGGCAGGAAAAGGGGGGTATGCAGAGGGGGATCGGTTTATGGGCGTAACAGTCCCTGAGCAGCGCAGCATCGCTAAGCAATTCAGCGACGCGCCGCTTCCGGAGATCGAACAGATGCTTGCGGATCCGATCCACGAAGTGCGCCTGACGGCTCTGCTAATTCTCGTGGCGCAGTTTCGGAAGGCTGACGTCGACGGTAAGAAAGCGATCGCTGATTTCTACCTGCGTCACCTCGACGGCGTGAATAACTGGGATCTGGTCGATTCATCCGCGCCACAGATCCTCGGCGCATGGCTTCTGACGAAAAAAGACCGATCCGTCCTGTACCGCTTGGCGCGTTCCGGGAAGCTCTGGCGGGAGCGCATCGCGATCGTCGCGACGCAGGAGTTGATCAACACTGGTGAATTCGACGATACGATTCGTATTGCGACGATTCTACTCCATCACCGTCATGATCTTATCCATAAAGCGGTGGGGTGGATGCTCCGCGAACTAGGCAAGAAAGACATTGCTGCACTTCGGGAATTTTTGAGCATACACGCTGCGACGATGCCACGAACGGCGCTGCGGTACGCGATCGAACGCATGGAGGTTGCGGAACGGAGGCGGTGGATGGGTGATTTGCAGTGAATGTAAAAATGTTCTATAAGTATTGTAGTTCATTCACATATCGATGGTTCTCATTGCGCGTGCAATGACGGACCCCGATGCACTCGCATCCGACAGGCCGGTTCTTTACGCGAACCAGGTAGCTCGGAAGGAGGATTGTCATGTCCGATTCGAAGAAGACGGGTGATGGAAAAAGAAGAGGAAAGAGAAGGGGAATCAGGAGTAGTTATGCGAGAGCGCTCTTGATGTATGCAAAGATTGGTCAGAGGTTCGCACAAGTATTCGAGGACTACGGCATGTTTTCCGATGCCGAAATCGAGAACATAAGCAAGGATCCTCGTTTGATCCGGGATATTGTTCGAATGCTGGCGCGGCGAAAGATTCGACGATCGAAGGATGTTTTTAGCATGGCGCCCGAACCGCCGAATCGGCAGTACAATTTTATCCATCTGAATGGCGGCGAGTTGGTTGAGATGGTCAACCGGGTTTTTCCTCAGTCTGACCGTTGGTTCAAAAATGCCCTGCCGGGCATCAGTGGTGGGTCTACGTGGAATTATTGCTTGTGTCCTCCCGATGGGACGCCGATCGACAGGGATTTTGCGGTGTTTGAGGTTCGACAGAGTGTGCCTTCACAGGAAGTAAGGCAGATGTTGAATGCGAACAGATGGCATCACGCGTATCTGTACGACCTGTTCCATGTGTGCGACTGGTGGACGAATCACTCCTTGTTCGCCCTAGGATCAAGCAATGGAGATGATTTTCCCTATCTACTGCAAAATGGATACCTGGGAAAAGCGAATCGAAGACTATATTTGAAAG
>CAZLEW010000137.1:0-1621 GCA_964558635.1 uncultured Candidatus Peribacteria bacterium | reverse complement strand
GTGGATGCCATGCGCGCCGAGAAGAATGCCGTGAGCAAAGCCGTCCCACAGATGCAGGGTGATGAAAAAGCGAAGGCCATTGCCGATATGAAGACGCTCGGCGAGAGACTGAAAGAGCATGAAGAAAAATTGACCGCGATCGAAGCGGAATGGAACGTGACGCTCCTGAAAATCCCAAACCTGCCACTTCCTGGTGTGCCCGTTGGCCACAGCGAAGAGGAGAACGTCGTGATCCGCGAGGTCGGCACGAAGCGCACGTTCGCGTTTGAACCCAAAGACCACATGGCGCTTGGGACAGCGCTTGGGATCATCGATGTTGAACGCGCTGCGATCGTGAGTGGCTCGCGCTTTGCGTACCTGAAAGGTGACGCTGTTCGTCTGCAGATGGCAATCATCCAGCATACCTTTGCGACCCTTGCAGATGAAAAACTCATCGCATCGCTCATCAAAAAAAACGGGCTGCACCTTGCTGCAACACCGTTCATCCCCATGCTCCCGCCGGTGATCATGCGCCGCGACGTGATGGACCGCATGGACCGCCTGCAGCCCGAAGAACAACGCTATCTTCTTCCGGAAGATGGTCAGGTACTCGTAGGTTCTGCAGAGCACACGATGGGCCCGTACTTCATGGAAACAACACTCGAAGAACAATCGCTTCCCAGGCGCTTCATCGGCTATTCAACCGCATTCCGCCGCGAAGCAGGCACTTACGGCAAAGATATGGGCGGCATCTTGCGCGTCCATCAATTTGATAAATTAGAGATGGAATCGTTCACAACTGCCGAGACCGGCGCCGAGGAGCAGATGCTCATCGTCGCGTTGCAGGAGCACCTCGTGCAATCACTCGAACTCCCGTATCGCGTGCTCCAGAAATGCACGTACGACATCGGTAAGCCGAACGCCAACGGCCTCGACATCGAGTGCTGGATCCCGTCGCAGAAGACCTACCGCGAGACGCACACGAGCGACTACATGACCGACTACCAAGCCCGCCGCCTCGGCACCTTCTACAAGAGTAATGACAGCAAGAAGCTCGTGCACATGAACGACGCGACGGCCTTCGCCATCGGCCGCACGATCATCGCGATCCTCGAAAACCACCAGAACGAAGATGGCTCTGTCACGATCCCAAAGACTCTGCGGCCCTACATGGGTGAGCAGGAGATCATTGTTCCCCGATTATAATGGGCAAGCTCAGCGACTACGTCGATCTCACTCCAATCCTGCCAGAAGTCCGTAACATGCTGGACCGATTTCAGGCGCCTGAAGCACTTCTTCGGCACATAAAAGCAGGACAGAGGCAACTTCTGCGCGACATGCTCACCCACATCGGAAAATCTCTCCCACTCGAGCAACAAGCTTCATTTCGAACACTCGAAGAACAACAATGGCAAATGTTGCTTGATTCGATAGAGCATGAGGATCCAGACGGAAACACACTGAGTTATCTGGAAATAAATCCGAATGATCTAACGATGCGAGAGGCATGCCGTTTCCCCAAGAACGCAGAAGGACCGACTGTCAGCGTACGAATTCGCAACGTCCTCGATCACAATATAGGCGACATGCGCCTCGTGAACGACGAAGGCACGCCGCTTCCGGAAGGGCAAACGTTCCTAGA
>CAZLEW010000136.1:0-1667 GCA_964558635.1 uncultured Candidatus Peribacteria bacterium | reverse complement strand
ATCTATGCGTCGACTTTTTCGCCCATTCACGCTCCTCAACGCCCCGGAAGCAACCGTCCTTTCATTCCTTGCGATGTCCATCATCGGAGGGGCACTGCTCTGGTACACCGAAAGCGGCCGCACCGTTACCGCACGCGTACCGCTGGTGCATGAAATACACATGAAAGCCGTCGAACCTGACGGTCCGAAAGAATTCATTGAAACACATGTCTTTACAGACACCATTCAATATTCGGGAGAAACTTTCATCGATAGCCTCTTCACTGCCGTTTCCGCGCTGTGCGTCACAGGCTTAACATCAACCGATTTTGCGAGCTACACACTCACAGGACAAATGATCACCCTGTTGCTCATTCAAATGGGCGGCCTCGGTATCATCGTCTTCACGTCCATTTTCGCCTTCCTCGTTACGCGTGGAATTTCAGAACGAGCCGTGTTCCGAACATTGCTCGCTGGCATCCTTGATACCGACCGCATTGCAGTCGGCCGCATGCTCTACCACATCATCATGTACACGGTGTTATTCGAGGGTCTCGGCACGCTCCTCCTCGCATCCCGAGCTACAGGTATGGGCGCAGACATTAACAATATCAACCCTTTCTGGTGGGGGCTCTTCCACAGTGTTTCCGCATTCAATAACGCGGGCTTCTCCCTGATGAATAATAACCTCATGAACTACGTGGAAGATCCGGTTGTGAACCTCACAATTGCCACGCTCATCATTGCCGGCGGCCTTGGGTACCCCGTCCTTATCGCAGGGCATGCCGCGCTGCGCAGGGCACTCGTGCACCGATTCGATACGACACAATCGTCGCTGGATGAAGAAGTGCAAGCCGTGGTCGCATCACCGGTACAAACCGAAATCGCCGTTCGAGGTACGATCCTCCTGCTCGCCATAGGCACAGTGATCCCGCTGTTCATCGAATGGAACAGTGCTGCATTCACAGGGCTCAGCATCTGGGGCAAATTCATCGCTTCATTTTTCCAAAGCGTCTCTACACGCACAGCAGGATTCAACACCGTTGATATTGGTTCGATGGCAGCTGCGACGCTCTTTTTGTACATTCTCCTGATGTTCATCGGCGCCAACCCGGCAGGTACCGCAGGTGGTATTAAAATCCCAACCGTCGCCGTGCTCTACGCGTACATCAAAGACTGGTTCAGAAAACCGGGTCAGCCACTCACCCTTCGCAAACAAGTCGTCAGTAAATTCGCACTCTCGCATGCGATTAGACTCTACTTTTTCGCCAGTATCTTCCTCGGTTTCATCACGATGTCCATCTGCATCCTCGAGGCGAGCTATCTCATCACACCGGATCCGACATTCAACTTCTTAAAGATAGCCTTCGAAATCGTCTCCGCATTCGGCACAGTCGGCCTGTCGATGGGTTTCAGCGAAGGTGTCACGAGCTTCTCAGCGATCCTATCTCCGACGTCGAAAATCCTCATCATCCTCACTATGCTCTTTGGTCGTCTCGGCCCCCTCACTGTCCTTGCCGCACTCCCCTGGAAACGCACGTATGCTGAGTATCCCCCCTCCCCCGATTATGAAGGAGCTCAGAAATTGCAAATAGGATGAATCGACATCGCACGAAAAAAGCCCCTCCGCGCGGAGGGGCTTTTTCATATCTCAGCGCAACTCGTACGTGATCGTCACCGTCACCGTT
>CAZLEW010000135.1:0-1682 GCA_964558635.1 uncultured Candidatus Peribacteria bacterium | reverse complement strand
TTCACATACGATAGAGCGCTCGCTTCGGCCCCCTCACCAAGCGCATGTTCCGCTTGGTCGAGAATACGCACGTCCACTATTCCTTTTTCGCGGAGTGAATGGATGAATGCATCGATGGGTCCATTGCCGACACCTTCCAATTCGGATGCGGTTTCACCATACCGAATTGTTGCAGTACATCGGCACCCATTGATGTTATCAATGGAATGAAACGCATCGATCCGATAAGGACTCGTGCGCTTCACGTATTCTTGCCAGAACATGTCGCGAAGATCGGGAGCAGTGACTTCACGACCGAGGGCGTCGATCACTTTTCCAGCCACTGATCCGAATTCGCGAAGCATGTCTTTGGGCATATGAATGCCGCATTCATGCTCCAACACATAGGCGATGCCGCCTTTGCCTGACTGACCGTTCACCCGTATGGGCTGATACGTGCGTCCAATATCCGCAGGATCGATGGTGAGATAGGGGACTTCCCATACTTCGCCTCGCGCCAACAATCCTTTGCGGATGGCATCCTGATGTGATCCTGAGAAGGCCGTCAGTACCAATTCACCACTGTAGGGTTGTCGTGGGGGGACCGTCATGCTGGTACAACGCTCATACATATCAGCAAGTGATTCGAGATGGGAGAAATCCAACCCCGGTTCAATCCCTTGCGTGTAGAGGTTGAGCGCGACGGTGATGATGTCGAGATTGCCGGTCCGTTCTCCGTTGCCGAAGAGCGTACCTTCCACTCGATCAGCTCCGGCCATCAAGCCGAGCTCGGTGGCTGCGACGCCGGTCCCGCGATCGTTGTGCGTGTGGACACTCACGATCGCCGAATCACGACGTGTTATATGCCGACAAAACCATTCGATCTGGTCGGCGTAGACATTGGGCGTGGCTACCTCGACCGTGCAGGGAAGATTGATGATCATCTTCCGCTCCGGCGTCGGTTGCCACACATCCATCACGGCTTCACAGACTTCGAGGGAGAATTCTACTTCAGTTGCCGAGAAACTTTCCGGCGAGTACTGAAATACGACTTCTGTTCCCGCGAGTGTCGCCGCATATTCCTGCACCCACTGCGTACCACGAACCGCCATAGCCACGATGTCCGGTTTTTCCAAACCGAAGACGACGCGGCGCTGGACGGGAGACGTGGAGTTATATAAGTGGATGATGACTCTTTTCGCACCGCTGAGTGACCTCACGGTTTCCTTGATCAGATCCTCACGGGCTTGCACCAAGACTTGAATGGTCACATCGTCGGGGATCCGCTGTTCGTCGATCAATCGACGTACGAACTCGAATTCCGTCGCCGATGCGGCAGGGAAACCAACTTCGATTTCCTTGAATCCGCATCTGACCAATGCTTCGAACATTTCGATCTTCTGGAGCACTGTCATCGGCACTACCAATGACTGATTGCCGTCGCGGAGATCGACACTGCACCACCGGGGTGCCTGCGTGATCACTCTGTCGGGCCACATTCGGTCCTTCAATTGAATGACGGGGAATGGGCGATATCTACCTCTCGGGTTCATATGTTTTCCTTTTTAAAGAACTAGTAATGTGTGTACTTTTTGTCTACACTCATAAACAAAAACCAGCTCCTTCGGTGAAGAGCTGGCTTGTATCTATCTAGTCTTTCGTATTAGTTACACACAAGCAAAATCTCCACCGGTTGTTCGGAG
>CAZLEW010000134.1:0-1746 GCA_964558635.1 uncultured Candidatus Peribacteria bacterium | reverse complement strand
GGGATGTACAAACCCTCCAGTATGCCCAAGTTCATGGGATACTATTGATTTTGCGCAGAAAAATTTGAACATCCGAGCAGCGACCATGGAATGGAGGATGAGACGCGCAACAACGGTATACGGCATCGCCGTATGGTGGGAAGCCACTCTCGCAAAGGGCGTACATCTTTCGACATCGCCCCTGCAGAAACCAACCCACTGGGAGCACATCTACCTACCACTTTTACACCCTGCGCAGTGCCCTGCAGGGAGCACCCTACGAGTAACGTTACAATCAGATACCAACCCAGACGTTCGTATTCGACTTCAGTGGACTACCTCAGTGCTGCACCGTGATAGCGAAATTTCGATACAGCATGCAGATACGCAGGAAGGCTGTATGTAAACAATTACGGCAATGGCACCACTCGCCAGAGCTGCCCCTGCGCAATCTGCGGCAACAAATGGCGATCCCCTTCTTTTTCGCGTGAACGGTCGAATGATGGAAGCATCGTCCCCACGTAGAGGAACCCATCACTCCCCTGCCGCCATGCAACAGGAAGATCGATGTGCCCAAGATGCTCATCGCGGATGACACGCTCTTCACTATCGAGCATCATTCCTCGTACAAATCCCATATAAAAATCTCCGTAGAGCATTTTTCCTGTCAGGAAGCCCTTATACGGATCATTCGCAGCGGGGCGGTACTCAGTACCAACCCATGCTGCACGAAAGGATGATTGCTCCTTTGCCAGTGGATCATCGAGGACAAACTCGTGCGCAGCAGATGCATCCCACGTGCGAAGAGGACGAATGATGTTCGTACAATTGTCTCTACGACACACGAGCCCATCGGCGAGTGGCCACCCAAAATTCTGTCCAGGTGATGTTACCACATTGATCTCCTGATTGATCGCGCCGATATCGGCAATCCAGTATCGACCAAGAGCATCAAATGCCCCTCGCCATGGATTGCGGAATCCGTACGCATACCCAAGTTCGCTTTTTGGTAGATCGCGCATAAACGCACCAGCGGGTGTAAAACCACTGACATTAGAGCGTTTCAATGGTTGAAGGCGAATAATCTTTCCGAGCTCATCCGTCAGATCCTGCGCATGAACCTCGCGTCCGCGATCACCGATATTCGCCCACATCATGCCATCCGTCGCAAACGCGAGCGTCCCAATGCCTGGACCTGGCGTATCGACAGTCGAATTACCCACTGCCACGATCGTCGAAGACGAATACACCGTATCGCTAAAATTCTTCTCGGCCATCGTATAGCGCTTGATCACGCTGTACTCAGCATCGATACAGAAGGAAACATAGAAGAGACGATTGGTCGTAAATTCAGGATCGAGTGCCAGAGAACTCTGAGAACAATCACCGCCCGTGTACACCGATGGAATGAGGAACGAATCGATCATGACCGCTCGATTGCTTTCAAGACGAAAATGTCCAACAGACCCCGCACGATTCACAGCGAGAAATTCGTTCGAATCTGGTAAAAAAGAAAAATCCGTCAGAGCGTGAAAATCACCTCCTTCAAGCGGTATGGGCTCAAAACCAATACGCGTCGGAATACCTGTAAAGCGCTGGATCGGCAACGGCTGTACGACCATCCGCTCTGCACCAGATCCACTCTGTGGCGGTGTGACGTCACGATGCCCTGCATCACCCCCACAACCAGCGAGTGCTATACATACCAGAAACAGGAGTGGGCGAATGCGATGCATCGAGCATGATCATGCCAGACGAAAGAACACA
>CAZLEW010000133.1:0-1789 GCA_964558635.1 uncultured Candidatus Peribacteria bacterium | reverse complement strand
GGATCAGATGCACATCGCCATTGCGAGGATGGAGACGAATGTCCTCGGGGTTGCACAGGTGGGAGGCGGGGATGAGAGCATCGTCCTTAGTGAGGATCGCTTCGGTGCGATTACAACTCTCGACGATGCGCTGCAGATGCAGCATGCCGGTGCACACGAACGGCGCCATGGCGAGCAGGCAATCCTGGGCGATGGCGTGGTATTTCACGGCGATTACATTGATGCGCTGTTGATGTACGAAGGCGACGCCGAGCTCACGGCGAATGTCGAGGTGGGAATGACGATGACCGAGCATCGGGATGGTCAGCCCGAAGCAGTCTATGCAGAAGGACAGAACGTTGTGTACGCGATGCAGCAGGCGGTTGGGAAAGAGTTCGTGCAGACGATCCTCACTGAAACAGGCGACACCGAAGCGTTGCAACACGCTTTGAATGAGGCAGGGGTTGGGGAGGTATTAATCTAAAGAAAACGGCGCCGAGCAGGATGAATGCAGGGCGCCGTGAGGGTGCTTTTCAGTGATTTACTTCTTCATCCCTGGGAAGAGCGCAGTGCTTGAACCGAGTGGCGTGGAGGCGAGTGCGCGCGTGAACCAGCGCGAGATGATCATGCCCGTGAACATGGAGATCAGCACACCAATACCAAGCGTGATCGCGAAGCCACGAACAATCGAAGTGCCAATGAGGAAGAGCAGTGCGCAGGTGATGAGCGTCGAGATGTTGCTATCGCGGATGCTGGGCCATGCCTTCTCGTAGCCGATATCAATCGAGGTCATGAGGCTTTTGCCCTTTCGAAGTTCTTCTTTGATGCGCTCGAAGACGAGCACGTTCGTGTCCACCGCCATACCGATCGAGAGGATGAGACCAGCTGCACCGGCGAGCGTCAGGACCATGTACTGGCTTGAGGAGCGGGAGCTTGAAGAGCGCAAGGAAGATCACCGCATAGATCGAGAGGGCGAGCGACGCAACGACGCCGAACGCACGGTAGAAGAGGATCATGTAGAGCATCACGATGATGATGCCGATGAGGCTCGCCTTCACCGATGTTGCGAGTGCTTCTGCACCGAGCGTTGGTTCGACCGTATGCTGTCCTACGAGGTGGATCGGGGCAGGGATGGCACCTGTATTCAGGTCTTGAGCCAATTGCTGCGCTTCCTGCACGTTTTTCGATCCTGTGATCACCGCAATACCCCCAGAAATTTCTGATTCGACGGTTGGAGCAGTAATAATCTCGCCACCCACGAAGATCGCAATTTGCTTTCCGATATTGCGCTTCGTGAGATCTTTGAAGATCGTGCCTCCTTCATCATCGAAGGCGATTTGCACCACAGGAATGTTCGTTGTGGGGTCGAGGACAGCCGTCGCAGAACGGAAGTGCTTGCCGTCGAGGGGGGTATCTTTCCAGCCTGTGGGTTCAAGCGAGAAAAAGAGCATGCGTACGGGGAGCGCTGTTTCAAGCTTCTGTACGTTTCCTGCTTGTAAATCAGCAACGATTGTCGCTGCACGCGTCGATGCGTTGTCACCTGTTACGCGTAGGTCGTCATAGGTTGCAACATCTGGAGCTGTCACTGCAGCTGCGTTGATCTTGATGACATGGTACCCAAAGGGTGTTTCGATGGGGCCAAGAATTTGGCCTGTTGCCGCAGGGAAGGCTGCCTCTGCAAATGTATCTGCTAGTTGCTCGCGGCCGACCAGGCCAATGCGACCCGCTTGATCCTTTGTGAGAGCATCGTTTTCTGTGCGAGCCAGTGTTTCAAAACTTTCACCGCCATCAATGCGCGTGCGCAGTGTTT
>CAZLEW010000132.1:0-1832 GCA_964558635.1 uncultured Candidatus Peribacteria bacterium | reverse complement strand
TATGTTCAACTGTCTCTATCAGGAGCGTGACGCTGCAAAAACACTCGCGCGTCTTCAGGCACTTGGGTTCAACAGCATGATCTTCGATTTGAACACGCAGACAATCGAGCAGGACCCCCAAGGGAGTTTGCATAAGAAGGTGCAGGCGTTCGTTGACTTTGCGAACGCGCAGGAATTGGGAATTCGCATCGTCGTGAATGATCCTGGTGCCGGCATCGCGTTCATTCTTCTGCCATGAACGTTGCCGTGATTCCCGCACTGAACGAAGCAACCCGCATCGAAGCCGTGGTGAAGGCCGCGCTGCCGTACGTCGATCGTGTCATCGTCGTCGATGATGGCTCGAGGGATGGCACAGGTGATGTTGCACGGAAAGCAGGCGCATTCGTCCTTCGTCATCCAGAAAACTGCGGAGCAGGTGCTGCGACGATGACAGGTATTGAAGGTGCGCGTCGCATGGGTGCGACGAACGTTGTCACGCTCGATGCCGATGAGCAGCATAATCCAACAGATATCCCAGCATTGCTTGCGGCTCTGTCGCTCGGCAATGATGTGGCGTTTGCCAATCGGTTTGCGCCGAAAAAAGCCCGAAACGGCACATCACGGAATACGATTCCGTTCATTCGCAGAGTGTTTAATGGCATCGGGAACATTGTGACGTTCGCAGCTACGGGGATGTGGATCAGCGATAGCCAGTGCGGCTATAAGGCATTTGGGCCGCGCGCAGTGCAAGAGCTACAGCTCCGTATGAGCGGCTTTGAGTTTTGTACGGAGATTGTCCGAGAGTGTGTTCAGCGAAAGTGGCGCTACGCCGAAGTGCCTGTGAAAGTGCTCTACTCTGAGTACACCCTCGCAAAAGGCCAGTCATTCGCGAATGGTGTGAAGACAGCATTGAAAATTCTGCTACGATCCTTCCTGCGATGATCATCACACCGTACCAAATTATCGTTCCTGTTCTGGCGCTCGTCGCTGTGCTCTATGCCTGGAGCCTCTTTCGACGCGATAAGAAAACGCTCTGGGAGTTTCTTCTCTGGACACTCTTTTGGGGTGCTATTGCAGCGATTGCCATCTTTCCTGATCTCCTCACGTATCTCACCATTGTGACCGGCATTCGGAGCCAAGTGAATGCCGTGATGGTCACGGCGATTGGCGTGCTGACGTTCCTCGTGTTTTCAATGATTGTGCGGCTTGAGGAGTTGTCGCAGCGGTACGCGAAGATCATGCGGGTGCTTGCACTGCGAGAAGCGGGGTTAGACGAGAAAACGACGCAGAAAGAGTGACGAATGATGCTAGGATAGCCTTATGAAGACGATTCTCCTGATCACGCCGTACTGGCGAGAGCAGCATCGGTGGATGGTGAGCGGCTACAAGTTGGCCGATTTATGGCAACGGCTCGGGTATCGGGTCGTCGTTGCGTGCATGGGCTCTGAGACAAAATCTGAGAAGATTTCAGACACATTAACAGTGCATTCACGGAAAGATGTCTTTCTGAAAGACCCATGGAACTATGGCATTGCTCTTGGGTTCGGTGGGTTCGTTGCGCGGTTGGCGAAACAGGAAAAGCCCGATGTCATCGTGGTGAACAAGTTACTGTTCTGGTCGTCCCTTGCGTCGATTTCGCTTAGGCTACGCGGTTATACAGTTGTGCAGATTACCGATGCGCTCGTGGGTATGACATGGTGGCCGCGGGGAAAGATTCCCCAAGTGTGCGCCGCGATCTACGCGTGGACGCTGGGGTGGCTCTTGCTTCTGAATGCGAAGACAATTGTGTTCTTTCATCCTCAACCTGTCTCACTTCTGAAAAGGCTTGGAATTGCTAAGAAGTCGCGAGTAAT
>CAZLEW010000131.1:0-1894 GCA_964558635.1 uncultured Candidatus Peribacteria bacterium | reverse complement strand
CCGCAAGCCCGAGTAGAAGAAAGGATAAACAGATCAGAAGTGTCGCCAAAAAATACGGGAACACATAGATAATCCAATGGCCAGAGGCGATGCGCACAAGGTGCTCGCTGCTAGGGGCGCGAATGCTCATAGCCACGTCGGAAGGAAATAGAAAAGAAGTGTTGATACGATGGCGATCGTCAGTGTCGAAAGGACATAACAGATGAGAAGCCTGCGCTGGCGTCGCGCAGTCATGAACCACTGGTGCATTGTTTCATCGTCGTCATCCGTCGTGACTGCGAGCGATTCAATAAGCTGCTTGCGGCGTCCTTGAACGCGTAAAAAAATGAGGAGAATCCCTACGAGAATGCCAATGGATACCACGTGGACGATAACCATCCACGGAAGCATGGCAGAGACGAACTCCTGAAGCATGAAAGAAGTATACGCCTACGATCCTGAAAACAGGTATACTGAACATATGCCTGAGAACATCACCCTCCCATCCTTCAGCGCTCTCTGTACTTCCCGGCGCAGCGTGCGTGCATTTACGAGTGAACCACTCGCTGAAAAAGACCTCTTAAAGCTCCTCGAGGCTGGTCGCCACGCACCGAGTGTTCAAAACGTTCAACCCTGGCATTTTCATGTCATCACCAAAGACGCACTCGTAAAGAGCATCCTCGATGCGGCATGTTATGGAAATTTTACCATCGGCAGCCCAACACTCGTCATAGTAACATGTGATACCGCCGCCCGCCCCGATAACCAAGAAATCGTCTGGAATCCGAAGGAACTCGAATACTCGTGCGTTGGCGCGATGGAGCTTGTGCTCCTTGCAGCAGCCACAATGAACCTTGGCGGCTGTTGGATTTCCTTTCATCATGGGCCTGTTCACGCCGCACTCAAACTCCCACAGACACACATTGTCGTCGGTGGGCTCCTGCTCGGTCACCCCGACAATGCAAAAGCTGGCGCTGGCGAACACCTGCAGCGAAAAGAATTAACAGATATCGTCAGCATTCACGAGTAATCGCATGGCAAAACTCCCTCCCTCACCCAAACTGAAGAAAAAAGGAACGATCGCCGGGCGGTTTCTTGATGGCGTGGCGTTTGTCGTACGCGAAGTGGCGCTGCCAATCCCCGATACACTCGTGGCGGCAATGAAGAAGAAAAAGAAGAAGTGAGCGCCTCAAGCAACAATGCCCATCTGCACTGCGGGATCGAAGAGTGATGGTGCAAGTCGTGCGCCGGAGAGGAGTTGGGCAATGCGACGACTACCCGCAACGGCAGGGAGAATACCGACGCCATTGCACCCGAGGTTATAGAGTAACGACGATGCACGTGGATCGCGCCCCACGCAACGGATGCCTGTGGGGGTGTAACCCATCAGCCCATGCCAACGAAACACCTGTGTGGGCTCGCTCTCGCCATGGCGATAGGTATACCGAAATGCGCGGTCGATCTCTTCTTCCACATCCGACGGGAACGCTGCCAGCGGATCGTACTCCGCACCGTGCGGCAACACTCGCTCTGGACCACCCATGCAAAGCAATGTGTCGCGGGCCCCGTCTCGTTCGTAAGGCCGACGAGTAAGATACGTATACGGATCCGCGTGCGTCCGCTGATCACGGAAGTAACTAATTGCCATCGGCAGTGCGTCTTGTACGTCGATGTACCCACTCATGTACCCGACGATGCCCTGCACCATGCGGTGAAAACTTTGATCGATGGTCGTACCGTCGTTCTCAACATGGAGCGATTCAAATCCGTTTGTACAGAGAACAACATGCTCCGCGGTAATCGACGGCCCGTCCGTCCGCAGATGAGCGCCTCCACCTGATAGGTTCACCGTGTGCACAGGAAGATTCTCCGCGATGTGAAAACGATCGTTGTACGTTGAAAGCAAGCTACCTGC
>CAZLEW010000130.1:0-1900 GCA_964558635.1 uncultured Candidatus Peribacteria bacterium | reverse complement strand
CGTCATTCCCATCATTGTCGCTATTGAGGGTGATATTTCCCTTCGCACGGATAGTATCCTCAATTGCCAGACCTCCGCTTCCGGTAATATTGCCTTCGATATGAACATCATCACTCACAGTGAATGCACTTTTCAGAAGATTCCAACGAATTGTTTCGCCGCTCTCACCGAAACGGAGTTCAATATCCGTTGATAGGTCTCCATCATCAATCGTATTAAATGCCTCAGTATTCACAAGCAACGGTGACCCAAGGAATGCTGCGTGAGCACGAGTAACGGTTGTCACCATGATGCCTAGAATCGTTCCGCAGAATAGAAGTGCAACGAAGAGGCCATGGACCGTCCACTTCCTGAGCATGGACCATCGCGACTGCGTAGGGATACTCACTGCGACGAGGTGCTCACCGTACGCGACGGTGGTGCTCTCTGTGGATGGTTGTTGATCTCCTTGTGATTGGAAACGCTTTCTGCGATGCAGCGGGCAATCCGCGAAGTATAAACATTCGCGCTCGATGTATCGACCAATCGATGATGCCGAGACATGCTCCCCTCGTTCAAGCAGGAGCTTCCGTGCGATTTCTTCTTTGCCCATGCGGGGCGATGCTTGCCTGTATGCTCGGATCAACGAAGCAGTCTCTGCGGCGATATCTGTCGACCGTATGGTTCGTGGCCTCCGGCTCTTATCTTCCAGTGATGCTGGATGCTCGGGGTCAAAGACATCGATCCATCGACGAAGCGCGCTCGCTGTAACGCCCGTAGCTTTCGCTGCATCGTCCATCGATGCGTTGCTCTCGAGATAGTACAAAATTGCCTGAAGCTTTTTCTGCGCCTTCGCAGACAAGACATCGCTCCCCGCCATGTGGCGAAGTTGTACGATGTGCTCGGTGCGAATCTCGTGGCGAGGCATGTGTATGTTTGTTTTTTGCGCGATTTTCATATTAGGATACATGAAAATGGGCTTTTTTACAAGAAGTATCTGAACTTTTCGTTCTTCGACAAAGACTCGTCGAATAGCTGTTGCATGCACGGGAAAATGCTTTAGGGGCTGTTTACTGGTGTATCGCACTGTTTTTTGAGCCGAACTACTCTCCTATATGTATCCGAACGAATGACACATATCGTATTTCTCCCCTTATTTTCCACGAGTACTAGCTTTCACCCCTTCCAGAGAAGGAGTGCCGTTCTCTTCATCGGAAGAACGCGGAACGGGGCCTCTTGCAGAGGCTCGGCGGCGATTTTGCATGGGTATTCGATCTCTCATTCTGCAGAGACATCAGAGAGGCGCTAGCATGCAGCTATGCAGCCAGAAACAGCCCTCATCTTGTGGTGGCTCAATATGCTCACGAAGAAGCGTTACGACCAGCTGATCGCGCAGTGCGGATCATTGGATGCTGCGTTACAGCGATTATCGCCTGCGCTGTTGAAGGGGATTGGGATGCGAGATGATTCCATCCAAAAGACATTCGCACAGATTGAAGAGTTTGATGCGGCAGCAGCGCTTGCCCGATTTCACGCAGTGGGTGTCACCTTGATCTCGATCGAAGACGATGCCTATCCGCGCTTACTCAAGGAAACCGCTGACCCACCTGTGTTTCTGTCGTACCGCGGCGATCTTTCGGTCTTGGAGCATCCGTGCGTCGCCGTCGTGGGCACACGTGACATGTCGGCATATGGGAAACGCGTGACAGAGTGGCTCGTGCCAGATCTTGTGCGTGCGGGGTGTACCACGGTCAGTGGGCTTGCGTTCGGGGTCGATGCCGTCGTGGCGAATACGACGCTTGATCATGGTGGTCGCACGGTGGCGGTGCTCGGGAGTGGTCTTGGGAGTATCTACCCGAAGGAACATGCGCGCCTCGCGGAGAAAATTGTGCAGGGTGGCGGCTTACTTCTCAGTGAGTAT
>CAZLEW010000129.1:0-1915 GCA_964558635.1 uncultured Candidatus Peribacteria bacterium | reverse complement strand
AGCAGTTGTTACTCGCGAAAGAGCTCAAGCTCCCAGCGGTCGTGCACTGCCGTGATGCTATTCGTGATCTGCGCTCGATCATCGAAGAGGTCGACGCGGGTCCGTTCGTTCTACACTGTTGTACCGAGAAGTGGGAGGATATCGAATGGATCCTCGAGCGTGGGTCGCTCCTGTCGTTCACAGGAATCGCGACATTCCCGAAGAGTGTTGAGATCCACAATGTCATCCGCAATTGTCCACTAGAAGCGATGATGGTCGAGACCGATGCTCCGTACCTGGCACCGATCCCGCATAGGGGCAAGCGTTGCGAACCGGCATTCGTTCTCGATACGGCGCGGTTCATCGCGCGGGAGAAGGGTTTGTCGCTCGCACAATTTGATACGGTGGTTCATCGAACGACGGTGGCATTCTTCGGTCTTCCTTCGTAGGATAGGGTTCGATCATCTTCTGCGGCTGTAGCTCAATGGATAGAGCGCTTCCCTCCGAAGGAAGAGGTTGTGGGTTCAACTCCCGCCAGCCGCACCATTCGTCCGTCCGCATCGGACGGACTCATGGCAAGCCATCTATGTATTATGTGCATGTCCTAGAATTGGCTGATGGATCGTATTATGTTGGTTTTACCAATAATTTGGAGCGGAGAATGAAGGAGCATGAACGTGGAATTGCGTGCTCTCATACACATAAAATTCCAATGCACAAATTGATGTGGTCGGAGCCGCAAGCTGATCGCATCATTGCACGAAAACGTGAGAAGGAAATTAAGGGTTGGAGAAGGGAGAAGAAGGAGCAATTGTGGATTTCAAGCTTGTCCTGACGAGTCGCAACGAGGAAGGATCCCGCCAGCCGCACCATTCCTGCCTGCCTGCCGGCAGGCAGGCGTCTTCCGTCCGTCCGAGACGGACGGACTCCTCATGGCAAGCCGCTCGGGTAGTATGAATGGGTATGGAACGATCAGACGATGTTCGTCGAAACATTGAAAAACATTTGCAGTCAAAGTGGGGCAGGATATTTCTTTGTACAAAACAGCAGGTACGTGAGTCGATCATGGGATCATTGCTCGGTATTCGGACAACATTGCAGTCAGGAAAAGACCTGAC
The DNA here is from genome assembly GCA_964558635.1 of uncultured Candidatus Peribacteria bacterium. GTDB lineage: Bacteria > Patescibacteriota > Gracilibacteria > Peribacterales > Peribacteraceae > DALYDP01. The sequence continues at coordinate 818 of CAZLEW010000129.1, read as the reverse complement.
AAACGTAGATCTCCATCATCTGCGTACACGTTGTAAGAACGTTCATGAACAATTAGATGTTCTGATGGAGCGTGGCGATCAATGTCATGGCAAAATATTACGGCGCATTCTTCAGTCTTTTGAACGTAAATTGGGTGCTATATCACGTGAAAATCACTCTTCTGATGAATAATCACGGTCTCCATCTTCTGATAGTTGGAGAGTGGTCATGTCGGCGATAAGTCCGCATGCAATGGCGGTCATAGTACTTTTTGAGCTGAGACCAGTGATAAATAGGGGGTTCATTCGTGGGAACTTGACTGGTACGAGAGGCCGGTACTTGTTAGGGCTCTGCTGTCCTGTGCATGTGTCGATGATGCCCACGGCGAGATGTCGCGTTGCTAAGCGAAAGCACGTGAGCGAATCTGGGGTATCGGAAAGTTCTAGTGGTGTTTCGTCTGTTGTATTGTTGCTATCGAATTCGATCATGTGTTGGCGCAACGCACTGTTGAAAATATCGTCTTTGTTGTTCCGCGAGCTATAAATTACATCGACTGGGTCATTTTCTTCGACGGTGCAATCCTCTCCTGGCTTCCATAAGTTATCCGAACCATACTTCGTCATATTCTCGAGCATTGCATTGTTTGCAATCGTGGCATCACACCCAGCAAGTAGGTCGGCGATTGCCCACCTCGTTCGCAGGAGCGTTTGTGCAGCGTAAACGGCGTCGAGTGGCGGGCTGTCTATGTAATGAGGGAGGTTCGAAATGATCCAGTTGATCTCTTCTTGAGCTAAACAAGGGATTTTACAGTACTCCGTGATCACACGGCGAAGAATGT
>CAZLEW010000128.1:0-1922 GCA_964558635.1 uncultured Candidatus Peribacteria bacterium | reverse complement strand
TTGCCAAAGTGACTGTTCTTGTTCTTGACGAAGCTGATCGCATGCTCGACATGGGCTTTCAGCCACAGATTGAACGCATCATTAAAACTCTTCCGACGGAACGGCAAACGATGCTTTTCTCTGCGACGCTCCCACACCAGATTATGAACATTGCGACGCGTCACATGAAGCTTCCAATGCGTATCGAGGTTGCGCCGCAAGGAACAGCATCAGAGAACGTCTCACAGGAATTCTTTATCGTGAGAAAAGATGAGAAAACAGACCTACTGAAGAAAACACTTGGGAAATACAAAGGATCTACGCTCGTTTTTACTCGTACCAAACATGGCGCGAGAAAAGTATCTCGATCACTTCAGACATTTGGTCACACATCAAGTGAAATTCACTCTGACCGTACACTCGGTCAACGAAAGCATGCGCTCGAAGGATTTAAGAACGGTACATACCGTATTCTTGTCGCAACGGACATCGCTGCACGTGGTATTGATGTGAAAGGTATTGAACTCGTTGTGAACTTCGATCTTCCAGCAAACGCAGAAGACTATGTTCATCGTATCGGCCGAACTGGTCGTGCGGGAGCGCAAGGCCATGCAATATCATTTGCCCTTCCAGAAGAGCGACGCGATATTCGAGACATCGAACGCTTGGTCCGTAAAGAACTTCCGGTAACAACCCCGACAGGACTCGAACGTTCTGCTCCTCAACCATACCATGAAGACCGTCGCGACAGCGGAGGTAGAGGTGGATATGGACGAGGAGGCTCGCGTGCGGGTGGATTCGGTGGCCCTCGTCGGTCATTTTCACCTAGCGCGGGAGGACGTCCTCCATTCCGAGGAGGAGCCACACGAGCACATGCATCAGCCCCAAGGGGTGGTGCTGAACATGCTCCAAATACAACTCCCAAGCGTGGAGGCATCCATACCCGTCGACGCATGAAGTCTAAAGGCACTCCGGGATGGAATCCCAACAAAGGGAAGCCGTTCACATACAACGGAATCACCATTTAATTAAACTACACAGAATAAAAAAGATCGCCGGGCCCAAAAAATGGGCTCGGCGATTTTTAATTTCCCTCTACGCGATTGCGAGTTGGGACTCGAACGGTTCATAGAATATCGAAGGATACAGTTTTGAGAATGCGGATGCGATGAGCGAAGGGTCGTGGCGGACCATGACACCATCTGACAGGAGCGGTACCCGGTGGATTCGAGAGCGGTATGGGTCGTCCTCATTGACAGTGATCCATTCTGCTCGTTCGTCGCTGTATCGCTTTAGAACTGCCATTGCAGGCGGTATCGAATTGACCACGATATCATGAGTCACATCTGCCCCGACGTACTGCACGAGCGACTGCATGAAGTCAGAGAGCATATACCCGTGTGTCTCGCCCCACTTGGTCATCATGTTCAGCATGAAAACCTTGCGTGCCCGTGAACGTCGGAGTGCTTCCATGATTCCTTCAGGAAGAAGGGATGCGATGATGGAAGTGTAGAAGTCTCCTGGAGACAGGATGATCATATCAGCACTGGCGATTGCCGTGATGATATTCGGGTTCGCCTTTACGGTCGGCTCGAGCCACAAATCGACGATCCTCCGCTGTCCATCATGTTTCGGAATGTCGATGTTCGTCTCGCCTTCGACGACACTTCTGTCGTCGAGTCGAGCATAGAGATGTGCACTCTCATACGTCGTCGGTATTCCTGTGCCGTTCATCATCCCGAGCCATGAGTCAGTTGCCTCAATGGTTGCGCGAAAGTCTCGGTCAAATTTCCGGAAGCGTCGTGAAAAGATCACGTTCCGTAATTTGTGCACATTACCGTTGTACTCTACTTTTTCTTCGAAACGACGAGTGATGCTCTTGGAGCATATCGGCGCAATGGCTCGAGCATAGTCTCCAAATGAAGGGGAACCGTCGATTGAAC
>CAZLEW010000127.1:582-2146 GCA_964558635.1 uncultured Candidatus Peribacteria bacterium | reverse complement strand
AGATTATGACAACAAACACAGGTTCAGGCAGTAGTACATCATCCACTCCGACCGCAGGATCAAAAGGTGATGAAGTGAAAATAAAAGCGCTGCGAGAACCCCGCATCCCGACTCCGTCGACGACTAACAATCCTCGAAACCCGCTCGTAGTCAAGTTGAGGGTAGGAAAAGAATACATGCGCAGAGTCAACCTCCCTCACTGGGATGGTCGCAAGAAAGCGGTGCAAGTAATCCACTTGTATCCCACTCTCGCAGAATGGATGGGACGACTCGTGCCCGACACGGTCAACCCTCGCAGTCACGATGAGGAATGCCTCAATTCTCCGGTCGCACGGAAAATCGAGGAAACGATCCTGGAAATACCCGAGGATTTCGTATTCGCAAACAGAGGCATGACGATTATCGCCGAATCAGTGGAATTCGACTCGAATTCAGGAGAAGCAATGATCGTTATCTCTGACCCCGTAAATCAGGGTGTTGCAGATGGTGCAACCACCGATGCGGTCATTTCCAAGGTCCAAACTCGGTTGGCACGAGAACTGCTCGAAGAAGGCAGCGCCACCTACGCGAACATCATCGATAAATCAATCGAGCAGCCTGAGATCCTAAGGAAGGCTCGGGTTCACCTCGAGATCATCGTAGGACTGGATGACCGTGAACGCATAGCCAGTTTGGTGCAAGGACGAAATACGTCTCGACAGGTTCGTGGCTGGTCAATTGCCGATTTTCGCGGCGAATTCGACTGGATCAAGGAGATCCTCGAGAGACCAGAATCTCCTTTCCGGGGATTGGTCGGTTATGAGGAAAACAGCGAAAAGCCCGTGACTGTGCTGAAGATCATCAGCTTACTTACGCTATTCCATCCTGCCTTCGACGATGAAACCAAGGAACGATCACCTGTCATGGCCTATTCAAATATGGGTCGCATGAGCGAATTCCTCTCAGATCAGTCCATGCAAGCTGGCTACAAGAAACTGTCCGGCATTCTGCCCGACATTCTGTTCCTTCACGACTACATCTACGCGCACTTCGAAATGACATACAGCGCATGCATTGCGGAAACGTCAAGGGGTTTATTCGCGACTCAAAAATGAACCCTTGAAGCTCCAATTCTCTGACCTAACATCGAATTACGAGCTACCAGCAGGGTTCATCTATCCACTCCTTGCTTCCCTACGTGCTCTTGTACAACGCCGACATGGAAAGGATAGTTGGCGTGTGAATCCGCGGGTATTTTTCGACAAGCATGGAAAAAAGCTTGTACGAGAGCTTGTCGATCAACTCGATGAGCTCAGCGGTGACTATCACCGCCTTGGCCGCCATCGGATGGCGTATAAAGCCATCCATATGCAAGCCCAATTCGCCCTTCGCGGCAAATAAATCGAAAAATAACTACCACCAGTCCGCTCGCCTACCGTGAGCGGACTTTTTATTACCACCAAAAAACCACTGATATGATGAGTTCAAACAAAAAAATACCGCTGGATTGCTCCAGCGGTATGTGATTGTAAGAACTTCATTGCAAAAGATACGCTAGAGCCTGTTCGGCGGTATAGGTATCATC
>CAZLEW010000127.1:0-572 GCA_964558635.1 uncultured Candidatus Peribacteria bacterium | reverse complement strand
CATCCGCGTGTCGCATGAGATGCTTGAGGAATGCCGTATCATCACCGAGCGTGACGATGGGAATGTCCTGTGACCCTACAATATTGGTCGCATTGATGAGACCATTACAGAGACAGCACCGTCCTTCGGTATCCTCGAGCCTGCCACCCTTCCGGAGATAGTCAGTGACCGGCTCGGCAGGACAGCGATACCCGATGCTTCCGTCGGACTTCTCAAAGAGCGTTGTGAGAGCCCCTTGATCACATACGCGGCCGCGAGCTTGCGATACCACAGGATCCGAGAGTGTACCTTCAAGCTGCGCAACCTTGAATGGAAATCCCGTCGGAGATGCACGCATGTCAGTGTCAACGATGAGACGATTTTCATATGCCCGTTTGCAAATCTCCCCACGAAGATCTGGACGAAGGCCGCTCCCATCACACAAAGCGAAGATGGTACCGGCCTGAATGCCCGTTGCGCCGAGTGCACGAGCCTCAGCGAGCTTCTCCGGAGAGGCGTATGATCCTCCGATCCAGAATGGTAAACCGATGTCCGCTATCTTGCGATGATCGACAACATCTTTACCGCCGTAC
>CAZLEW010000126.1:0-2156 GCA_964558635.1 uncultured Candidatus Peribacteria bacterium | reverse complement strand
AGCTTCCCGTAGACCCGAAGCCCAATAGAGAGATCGCTTACCTCATACGAGGAATGGCGCAGGTCTGCGGACAGGAAGTGACGCTATCCATTGGCCTCACAGCCTCCTTTCCCTTCGAATTGCCGATCATTTTTATTGAGCCGTGGAAAGCACTAGGATTTCTCCCGCATATCGAGAAGGATGGTTACGTCTGCTACGCTTCGTCCGAGGAGTCGATGCTGGATACGGAGCGACCATTGGACATCCTGCACAATGCACTCTCGGACGCCAAGCAGGTACTGGAGGACGGTAGTGCAGGAAAGAATCGGGATGATTTCATGGAAGAATACGAATCGTACTGGAGGAACCTTCCAGGGGTTGAAGCGATGAAATCATTCTTGCCGTTAGATCAGACTCTTCGCCGCATTTCCGTCGGAATACGCAATACCGGTTACTCGTTTCTCTGTGAGAACGACAATGCTGACGTGACGCGCTACTTCAATGGGTCACTTCCTGCAAAGACAACCCTGCAGAACGCTCTATATATTCCGCTCAAAGAAGGGGCGGCAATCTACCCTCCCGCATTTGATGAAATCTGGAGTCTTGCAGATGCACGGAAACATATCCTCGGAAATATTGACGAGTCCGATGCGCGGAGACTGAGAAAAATCCTCAGGAAGAGACACCATCGCAGCGAGTTCGTCGCTATCCATTTCAAAAGTCCCAAAGACATCGACCAGTTGTTTGGCATGTTGTTCACTGACGTGAACGGCGCGCATCCGCTCTCATCGGATGGAACGTGCGGTAGGATTGTTCCCATCCAACTGGAACGCATGGACAAGCAATATCTGCTCCCTCGAGGCGGAGGCGATACATCAATGGCGGACAAGAAGGTCATCCTCATCGGCTGCGGCTCAGTCGGCGGTCATATCGCGATGGAACTCGCCCGAAGCGGCATAGGGCATTTGACACTTGTCGATCACGATGAGTTGTCTCCGGATAATATGTATAGGCATGTGCTGGGGCGAAGCGGTACGGAGGAGAATGTGCGATCCAAGACCGCGCTCCTTAAGCGCGAGATAGAAGCCAAGATCCCGTACATCCGAATTAATACCGTGAATAATAAAATCGAAAAAGCTCTCTCCGAAGAAGCCATTGATTTCCGTGACTACCATCTTGTCATCGCGGCAATCGGCAAACCACAGGTCGAACTTCTCATCAATGATCTGGTCTGCGGAGATGCCCGTATGCCTCCTGCGCTCTTTGCCTGGCTGGAGCCTCATGGGATCGGTGGGCACACAATAGTCACTCAAAATGGGGGCAAGTCAGGATGCCTGCGTTGTCTCTTCGATGAGCGCGAAGATATGTATTGCAGCGCCTCCTTCGCGGAAAAAGGTCAGTCCTTCGCGAAGAATCTTACCGGCTGCAGCAATCGATTCACACCATTCGGATCAATCAATGCCGTACGCACGGCCGCTCTGGCAGTAGAGTTGGCGGTCAACGTTCTCATAGGAAAAGAGCGGGATAACCCGTGTCTCTCTTGGAAGGGGGATGCGACGGATTTCCTTGCTCAGAATTATCGACTCACGCAACGTCACGCACTCACAGAGCAAACGCTCTTCGAGAACAGATATGCATATAAGCGAGAAGCTTGCCCCACGTGTAATGAATCCAATGGCCAATGACTGCATTTTCCTCATCGGCGACGGGAAACAATTGTCTCTGACACCCGTGCTCAATCGGCTATCAACCTTCATCCAGCATGACGGTCAGTCGGAAGCAGGAGGTGTTCTCTTGGGACGTATTCTCAAAGAGACCGGAGATATCATAATCGATGAGATCACAGTCCCGACAGAAGGAGACCGGAGAAGCCGATTCACTTTTTACCGCTCACGAAAGAAACATCAACAAGCAATCGACATGGTGTGGGAGGGTAGCCAGAAGACCTGCAATTATCTCGGCGAATGGCACACGCATCCCGAGCCGGTACCAACGCCCTCTTCCGTGGACCTACGAAATTGGAAAGATCGTCTAAAGAAGGATTTTTTTGATAGCCCCTGTCTCTATTTTATTATCGTCGGGACAGAAACAATTGAAGCATGGGAAGGGTGCAAGGAGAGCGGAACTATTGTAAAATTATCTCCATGGTCTAACCCCGCCTCCTGATGTCTATTACT
>CAZLEW010000125.1:0-2178 GCA_964558635.1 uncultured Candidatus Peribacteria bacterium | reverse complement strand
TCCCAAACCAGACGCTCTAGCCAACTGAGCTACGCCCCGACAAAGTGAATTGTCGCGCGGCCATAGTATAGTGCAACGCGTTCCCACACCATGGCTAATCTCTCCGCTATAATGCCCCCGTGCGCTGGCTCGTCCTCCCCCTCTCGAAATCCACAGCAATTGGCAATGGCCTCACGTACCTGAGTAACGATGTACGCGTGCAGCCCGGCGTCCTCGTGCGGATGAAGCTCCGCGGCAAGCCAACGCAAGGAATCGTCATGTGCGAAGACACACTCTCAACGTTGGACGAGTCAAAAATCCTCGCCATCGAGACGGTAGAACACCCGATGCCACTGCTGCCCAAACATTCGCTCGAAACACTTCGCTGGATGGCAGAGCACTATCGCACCACACAACGCCAAGCACTCACACCATTCTTGCCCCCTCCGCCGTGGCATCGCATATTTTTAGCGGAAATGCGTGACCCAGGTGATATTCCTGTTTCCCCGTCTGCGCCAAAACTCACACCAGAACAACAACGTGCAGCCGATGCCATTCTGGCAACGCACGACGGAAAACCGACATTGCTCTACGGGGTTGCAGGGAGCGGTAAAACCGAAGTCTATGCGCATCTCATTCGCACGATGATCGCGCAAGGAAAACAGTCGATCATGCTCGTGCCTGAAATCTTCCTCGCGGAGCATATTGTCGAACGCCTCCTGCAACGCCTGCCTGAGAACACAGCGGTGGTGCTCCATAGCCAGCTTACCGCAACCGAACGCCGCAAAGCGTGGCTGAAGGTGCGTACCGGCGAAGCGCGTGTCGTCATCGGGCCGAGGTCGGCACTGTTTGCCCCGTGCCCTGATCTTGGGCTTGTGATCATGGATGAAGAGCACGAGTGGACCTACAAAAATGAACAAACGCCACGCTACCACGCACGTGAAACAGCTGAGAAACTCTGCCAACGTTCCGGCGCGCGTTTAGTTCTTGGTACCGCCACGCCATCGCTTGAAAGTTGGGATCGTTCGAAGCGTGGTCTCTATCGGCTCGAGCGCCTCACAGAACGCTTCGGTGGTGCGGAATTTCCGACGGTTCGTATCATCGATCTTGCCGAAGTCGATGGGAAGCAATATCCGTGCTCTTCTGCACTCCTCACTGCCATACAAGCACGTCTCGACAAAAAAGAGCAGACCGTCCTCTTTCTGAATAGACGAGGACTTTCGTCGAGCGTGCTCTGCCTCGAATGCCGCAAGCGCCTGCTCTCGGGAGCATCACAACTCCCCTACGCTGTGCACCGCGATGCGTCGGGACGGTCATACCTCCTTGATCATCTCACCAATCAACGTGCCGAACTGCCCGCAACGTGCCCGCACTGCGGATCAACGAAGTTGCACCCCGTAGGCGCTGGAACCCAGAAATTAGAAGAACTCCTCGGTCGATATTTCCCGACAGCTCGTATCGCCCGTGCAGATAGCGATATCCTCAAAGATCCCGCCGACATGCGCACACTCCTCATGGCGTTGCAGGCTGGCGAGATCGATATTCTCCTTGGGACCCAGATGGTGGCAAAGGGCCTCGATTTACAAGGTGTCACCCTTGCCGCGGTGCTCGTGGCGGATGTCGGGCTCTCACTCCCACACTTCCGCGCTGGCGAACGGGCGTTCCAGCTCTTGGCCCAGCTCACGGGCCGAAGCGGCAGAAAATACCCGGGTGAAGTCATCCTTCAAACGTACCGCCCCGATGCGATCGAGATCGTCGCCGCAGCCGAGCATCGTACGGAAGAATACCTGAACGCCGAATTGGCAATGCGCACGTCGCTTGGCTACCCACCTGCAGCAGAGATGATTCGTTTCATTATTGGCGAACCACATGCCGAGCAACGGGCGCAGAAACTACGTGCAGAGATTATGAAACGGATCAGTGACACAAACACATCTGCGACAATTTCTGCCTCACCAACCTTCTATGGCGCAGGAAAAGAGTGGCACGTGATTCTGAAGGGAACAGCGCTCTCTGCATTACTCACAAACATCGATCTCAGCGACGTTTCAACCGATGTCGATCCGATGGATTTGCTCTAAACATACGAAGGTAATGCAATTCATAACGCACCCGGGAACGGGTGCTGCTGGATGCACAACCAATTCAGATACCAGTAGCAATCCTTCACGGTTTCGACATACGAAGGTGATGCAACGC
>CAZLEW010000124.1:0-2197 GCA_964558635.1 uncultured Candidatus Peribacteria bacterium | reverse complement strand
TACAGCGAGTATACCACAAATTCAGATTAAACTTTCCACGATGTTTCCTATATGGACGGCTCTGGTTGAGATGCTCTCACCATCCGCCTGAGGCGGATAGGCGCCCGTACAGCGAGGATAGCACAAAAAAAGACTCCCGTTGGAGCCTTTTTCTGACGAAAGGATGAATTTACTTCAAACTAGCGAAAATCTCGCGCATGAGATCAACAATGGTCGAGAAGTTCAGCTCAAACGGAATATCGAGAAGGCGGCTGATCCACGAAACAGCGAAAAATGCAGCGAATGTTACAATCAGGCCAATAATTGCAAAACGGATGGTGTGAACTGCCTTTTTAATTTTTTCTTCATTCCCTGCCGAGAGAATAAAGCTAATACCACCAACGATGATGAATACAAGGCAGAGGAGCGATGCAACGATGAGCGACAACGCAATGAACGTCGCAATAATGTCGATGATCGAACCTTCTTCGAGGAGTTGTCGCAGCATGAGATGAAAGAAAAAGAAATAAAATTACAGAACGAGTGCTTCGCCTGGTTCAAGAATTTTTAAATTGATGCGCTGGGCACCATTGCTCCCAAGGAGACGTAGAAGTGTACGAAGTGCTTTGACCGTTTGCCCCCCTTTCCCGATCAACTTCCCCATATCGTTGTCACTGACCTGCACCGTTAACAAGACTCCTAGCTCATCAATCTTCGATGTGATGACAAGTGACGACGGATCATCCACGATGGATTCGAGTACGTAACGGAGAAACGCTTCACCCGGCAGGGTCTCTGGCGTAGATGCAACCATACGGTAGGGGAGTGTAACGGACGAAGTGGGTGTGTTACCAGAGGATTTTCTCTGTATCTCCCTTAAGCTGCGGCAGGTGCTTCAGCAACGGGAGCAGGGGCCTCGGCTACAACGGGAGCTGGTGTCGGGGCAACTTCCTCTGGCGGAGCATTTTTATTGCGGCGCTTGGCGTAACGCTGAATGAACTTGTCCATATTCTTCATGCCGTTCTTGCGCAGTAATCGTGCAACCGTATTGCTGGGGATTGCTCCTTTGCCGATCCACGTCTGAATTTTCTCTGACTCAATCTTCAACACGGAAGGATCCTGAGCGGGCAGGTAATGCCCGAGGATCTCGAGGAACTTTCCTTTTACGGGACGTGCTTTCTCCGCCACAACCAAGCGGTACGTGGGGAGGTTTTCGCGGCCAGTGCGTTGAAGGCGGATGACAAGCATTGTCGTGTTTCGAGCCCACCGAACGGTGGACAGCCCGAAGAGTCTACGCAGGAGCCTTGCCAGGCGCAAGCGGATTTACAGGTTCTGCACCTGCACGGAGTAGTTGAATATTCTCCAGAGCAGCAAAGGGGCATTCAGATGCTAAATAATGCTTCAGATCAACGGATTGAGCTTGTAATTCTTGCAGGACAATCGAATGAGAGCACTCGATCACGAGCACATGGTCTGTAATGCGAATGGCCTGAGCAGAGGCAGCAGGGAACCGCTCGTGTAGCCATACATTCGCTCGATGGAGCGCAAGAGAACCTAGTGCATGCAGAGCAAGCCCACGCCGTGCTAATGTGCCAGTAATGAGCGATGAAACACGATCGATGACTCTATTCTCTACGTATCGAAGGGAAGAAACAACGTGAAAGGCCAAAAAAACGACGCCATCGCAGCACCAGTCGCTTGCGGCAACCATCGAACGTCATCAAAATCGATGCGCATATTTTTCTACCTCCTCTATGAAAATATTTTCTCCCTCACGAGCAACATCCCTCTCGTTTGGTATCGGGATCCTCTTTGGTGTCATCGGCACAACGGGTGCGGCGTCCCTCCTCGGGTCGGATGTTTTTAGCGATGTTCCACGCGGCTCGTACTACGATGCTGCCGTTGGTGAGATGAATGCCATCGGTGTCATCAAAGGATCTGACGGTATATTTCGCCCAGGCGATGCCGTGTCACGCGCTGATGTTGCGGTGATGCTTAAGCGACTCCGCGATGAAATGATGGATACTGTTTCATCGTCTTCACGCTCGAGTGCGAGTTCGAAGAGTTCATCGTCGACGGTGAGTTCATCATCATCCAGCGCTTCATCCAGTGCGTCTGTAAACCTCAAAGGATCGCTGCGATTTACGACGAATGAAATTCGTGTACCGGAAAACGTCTCGACGAAAAAAGTGACCGTGGCGATCGTTCGTACAGGCGG
>CAZLEW010000123.1:0-2221 GCA_964558635.1 uncultured Candidatus Peribacteria bacterium | reverse complement strand
TCACGCAGCAGCCACTCGGTGGAAAGGCACAGCACGGTGGTCAGCGCTTCGGAGAAATGGAAGTGTGGGCCCTCGAAGCCTACGGCGCTGCCTACACGCTGCAGGAAATGTTGACGATCAAGTCAGACGACGTCATCGGCCGCTCGAAGGCGTACGAGGCGATCGTGAAGGGCGAGACGATCCAGCGCCCGAGCATCCCAGAATCGTTCAACGTGCTCGTGAAGGAACTTCAGGCACTTGGCCTCAAGGTCGACTTGCTCAAGTTCAAAGATGAAGCCGCTCCCACGGTCGAGCGCGTGACGGTCGACGCCGATGAAGTCGAAACGGTCGAGCTCGCATCGCGCGTTGATGCCGAAGGAGACGATGAAGAGATGGTCCCGACGGGTGATAAGATCAGTGAGTTGAATGATATCTCCATGGAAACCGAGAAGGAGATCGTCGGTGGGATCGAGGAAGGCGAGGAAGTTGAGGCTTCTGGTGAATCGGCGAAAGATGAAATGAAAGACGCCGATAAAGAGGTGGAAGAGGGGAATGCGTAAGTCGATCATTCGCATTCAAAAGGGGGCCCCGAAAGGGGTCCTTTTTTGTTATTAAAAGCAACTGCCCTCCCCAGCAGAATTTGCTACATACTATAAATTATTGTATAATAAACTATATGGAACGAAAGATTGCGATCAACCAGTGTGAAAATACTGTACAAGATCAGCGAAACGTACCGAAGATTGATACGGAATTTGCAAATGCTCAAATCGAGAAAGTTATTCAATTGTCGAAGCCACAGCAACTCTATAATGCTGCGAAGGGTTTGCCGATTGATCAACAGAACAAGGTGTTTGGATTCACAGAAGATAATATCGATCACGTGACCGTAGAATTCAATAAATACTACGAACGAAAACATGGTAAATCCTATGAAAAGAAGACGAAGTGGAAGGCGAATGATTCTTATATGCCTCTACTTGCAGTCCTGTACAAAATATTTGATGGCGATTTCCAAGGAGTGAGTATCGTGGAGATCGGATCGGGCGATGACGGTGTGGAGATACTCAAATTTTTGCAAGATAAGGGTGCGAAGATTGTCGGAATCGATACCGATCCTAACATTCAGGCCCACGACGGAATTGTTCGCTATGGAAACCTTATGAATCTTTCAAGCGAGGTCGAGCATGGTAGTGCGGATGTCATCTATACGCACCATCTCGATTCTTTTCCTTATAGGCAAGAGGGTGAAGATTCGCGCACCCATCGGGATATCTGGAAACTTCGTGAGCAAGAAGCGGCTATGCAACTCGATCAATGTCTTCGGTCGGGCGGGGTGATCGTAAGTCATCTGATCGGGGCTGATTCCGAATTGCCGATTCCGAATGGGTATTGCAACTGTGTACTGGGGCGTCCGAAACACCCGATCGGACAAATTGTTCTCGCTCTTCAATCTGACTGAGCGTTTTTCGTGCATTGCGAGTGTAATGAGTTGAAGTGGCCCTTTTTGTATCATTTGTAACTTATGTAACACTGACGGATACTGAATCTATGACGCGTCGAAAATCGAAGCCAGATGATGATCATGGTTCAGTGATTCGCCCGTTGGATGGTGAGGAAGACGACGTGCGACAAAGAGAGACGGATGTTGTTCTTGAACAGCTCGTTGCTTCGATTCGTCCATTAGTTACGGAAGGCATTCAAGGTGTTCTGCGGCCGAAACGTCAAAGAAAGCCTGCCGAACCTGTCGGAGGATTATATACTCCTTTCGGAAGTGAAGAGGGTGAATACGAAGTGCGGCCACCCGCAGCAAGAGAAGACGACGATGATGGTATGGGGAGTGTAATGGGCGGAGGTTTTTAAAAAAACCGACCTACCCCGTGAGGGGCAGGTCGGTGCGCCACCACAGCTCCGTCCGAGCCTTTTCTTTACTCTAGTGCAGTGCACCAGAGTCTTTCTAGTTGTTCACGACCCCGAAGGGGTCGTTTCTTCTGGCCGGGTCTACGCGCCGTTCGAGGCCGCCGTCGTTTTCCCGGTGTTCCCCGCGGTCGGATTCGTCATCGCGTCGATCGGCGTGTCGCCCTGCGTGCCGCCTTGCGTTCCGGTGATGCCGGTCGCGCCTTTTATCTGGTCCTTTAATCTGGAGAAATCCCATGCCCTCGTTCGACGTGGTGTCCGAGCTGGACAAACACGAAGTCACCAATGCCCTCGAAAACGCCAGCAAAGAACTGGAGCGCCGTTT
>CAZLEW010000122.1:0-2240 GCA_964558635.1 uncultured Candidatus Peribacteria bacterium | reverse complement strand
CCTGATCTCGCAGAAAAGACGGTTGAGGAGCTTGTTGCAGATCTCGAGATGCTTCCAGAGGATATTCGAACGGCTGTGCGCAATCACGGTGGTGGGCATCTCAATCACATGCTCTTTTGGCAAACCCTTTCGCCCGCTTCGGCAGGCTCAGGGCAAGCGCCTGAGCCATCAGGAAAATTGAAGGACGCAATCGATGCTACATTCGGGTCCTTTGCAGTATTTCAGGAGAAGTTTACTGCCGCCGCACTCGGACGGTTTGGGTCGGGCTGGGCATGGCTCGCATCCGATGGGGGAGTGCTCGAAATTCTTTCGACCGCGAACCAAGACAATCCGCTCACCGATGGCAAGACGCCGCTCCTCGGGTTTGATGTGTGGGAACACGCGTACTACCTGAAGTACCAGAACAAACGCGCAGAGTATGTGAAGGCGTTGTGGAATGTTGTGCATTGGCCCGAAGTGCAGGGGAGGTTCGAGCAGACGGCATGATGTCTCGAGTGTGATCTGCTGGTATAGTGTGGCGGATGAAGCTCCGCAGTCAGCGCACGCGTTTCCTTGCACTTCTGTGTGTTGCGTTGATTGTTGCGGCCATCGTTGCGGCTCGTACCTTGCGTGGGCAGGTAATTTTGTCACGGTATGTCTTCGTGATTGATGACGCTGATACTGGTTTTGCACCTGGATCGTTTACGAAGAAGGAGGACGGTTCGTCTGCATTTCGTTCGACGCTGCACACGTCGACAGTGGCAGCGCAAGCAGCTTTTACGTTCCGTAATGTGCCGCCGGGTACGTATCGCATCTTTGCGACGTGGCCATCGCAGGGCGGTGGTGATCCCGGGGTGACGGTTGTGACGCGTGTTCCTTCTGGTAATGCGGTCTTTACCCAGTCGACCGTTTTACTGAATCAAGCGAAGGCCCCGGCGGCATCACTCACGGCGGGGCTCGTATCGTGGCAACAGCTTGCGACTGTGCAGGTGTCTCGAAGTGGCGATGTGCAGGTGTTCTTCGTTCGATCTGCAACGGCGAATGCGGCGACGCCAACCTATGCCGATGCAGTGATGATTACGTCGGTGGATGATGTCGCTTCATCATCATTATCATCTCGTTCGTCGATCGTTTCATCTCTTGCGTCATCGATTCGTAGTAGCGTCTCTTCCAGTCGTTCAAGTGCTCGATCGTCGCTTGTTTCGAGCGCGGCATCGTCATCCATCACTCCGTCGAGGGATCGTCGTATTATAGACGACTCGGATACGACGGGTGCATTCTCACCGGGGACGTTTGCTTTCATTCGCAATAGGGGATATCGATCCACATATCGTCAGGCATATTCGCCCACGTACACTCGCAGTAGTGCGAGTAATGGCACGGTAACGACCATGACGTCCGTCGCAACGTATCGATTCAATGGTATGGCAGCTGGTACATATGATGTCTACCTCACATGGCCGATCATCGGATCACGTGAGATGTACGTTGATGCAACATGGCCTGCATATGGGCCGTATACGCTCTACTCTGGTCTGTACAAAATAAGTCAGGCTGGTTTGCCACAAGGGATCTCGTACGATGGTGCCTCGTGGCAGCGCGTGATGACGGTGAAGCCGACACATGATGGAACGATCACAGTGACCATTCGACCGCCGGGAATCGCAAAAGGTATGACACTGACTGATGCGGTGATGCTCGTGCCTGTTGATGGATCATCAGCACCCTCAAGCGCACCGCTTACTTCTTCCGTGCCTCAGCTTTCTTCAACCTCATCTTCAGTATCATTTTCGTCGGAAGTGTCTTCATCAAGTAGTAGCAGAAGCAGAAGTATTCCGGTTGAAGAACGTATTCGAGACAAGGATGTGCTCCTCGATGATACACATGCGACATTTGCACTCGATGCTATGGGCCTCTTTTCGAGAGTGAAAGGAGCGGGATACAAAGGGTCCTACGTCAGTGTGGACCGAAAGAGTGTTCATCCACCTGCGTCGCCGTCCGTTGGTTGGAATGCATCTGTCCCAGGAGGGTCGTACGATCTGTTCGCAACGTGGCCCGTTTTGAACAATGCATCGAAGTCTGTGCTCTTTCAAATGATTTACGGATACAAAAACATGCAGTTTATGGCTGCTGTGGCAGATATGTCTCGCACGCCCGATCAGGCGGATATGCTCTACGGCGGCGTGCCGTGGTACTACCTTGGTACGTACGTCTTTCACACAGGGGATTCACCCAGGCTGCTGCTCTACATAAACGGACAA
>CAZLEW010000121.1:0-2281 GCA_964558635.1 uncultured Candidatus Peribacteria bacterium | reverse complement strand
AGGGTAACACTCTCCTTGGTGAGGCATTCATAGACTACGGCAGCTGGTGTTCTCCTGTCCATTCCAAGCCCTGAATGGGTTTTTACGTAGTTGTACCAGCCTAACCACTGCCAGACGATGAAGTTATGTTCATCGAGAGATGCATGCGGGGAAAGATGTGTATAAAAGCACCGTTGCTTGTAGACATCATGGAATTTCTCGATCTTCCCGTTGTGCTCGGGATGGTAGGGTTCGTTCTTGATATGCTCAATTCCTGCCAGAGTGCAGGCGATGGAGAACCGTGTGCTCCACTCGCTGCCGCAGTCTGTCCTGATCGCTCTTATGACGAATGGGGCACGCTCAATGATATACCGCAGGAAGACGATCGCATTATCCTGCGTGTGTCGTTCGTAGATCTTTGCCAGTGCAAATCTAGAACGATCATCGACGCAGTCATAACTCACCCTCTTCGCTCCATATCCCCACGGGAAGGAGCAATCCATCTGGATTTCCTCTCCTACATACTCCTTGATGTAGAGGGTAGGTTTCTTCTTTGGTAGACGAGTGGGAACAGAGAGTTGATACTGTCTCTGATAGATTCGGAAAATCGTGCAGGGGGCAACTTTGTGCTCTGCAGGTAGCATCACAGCAAGATCGTAGATGTTCGTACCTTGGTGCTTGCGCATCAAATCCAGGATGAATGCTTCCGTATCAAGATCGGTCTTGTTCCATGGTGTTCCCTGTTTAGGCCCTGTTTTTTCCGCGATGAGTCCTTCAACCCCATTAGCCTTATATTTCTCGATCCATTGATACAAAGTTTTCCTACTCTTCTTCACAGTGCGTGCAGCGCAGGAAACAGACAATTCTCCGGAAAGTACTTGTTCAACGATGGATGCTTTCATGGCAGCAAAACGGAAAGAGGAAGAGGATTTCATGTCCTCATCCTAGGGGTGAATGTGTAACCCTAATTGCTGCAATTGGAACACTATTTTGCAATATTTAGTAAAGTACGTCAAACTCCGTCTTTTTGGCGAATGATAGATCGGGCGCGCGATAATCGATCAGCAACCTCTTCTTCAAATCCACGATTCGATGGATCGTAGAATGTTGATTGCTTCATCCCAACAGGAAAGTAATTCGCAGGAACGACGCCACGATGATCGTCGTGTGGGTAGAGATACTCTACACCGTACCCGTGCTCAGCCATGCCCTTGATGGGGGCATTGCGTAAGTGATTGGGGACCTCGAGTTGTGGCGCCTGGCGTACTGCTTCTTTTGCTCCGTGCATCGCACGCTTGATCGCATTACTCTTTGGCGCTTGTGCTACGTAGATACACGCCTGTGCCAAGAAGTACTCCCCCTCGGGAAGTCCAACCATCTCAAACGCTTGCCATGCACTGACGACGACCTGTAACGCACGCGGATCGGCGATCCCAATATCTTCGGATGCAAAAATCATCATGCGTCGAAAGAGAAACCGTGGCTCTTCGCCGGATTCAAGCATCCGAAACATCCAGACAAGTGCCGCATCAGGATCACTTCCACGTAACGTTTTGATAAACGCCGAAATGACGTTGTAGTGATCTTCTCCGCGCTGGTCATAGCGCTTCGCTGTACGTGAAAATAATTTCTGCGCATCCTCGAGGGAAATTGATGTTCCCGTTGAAAGAACGGCCAATTCAAGCGCATTCAGAGCAATACGTGCGTCACCGTTGGCGATCGTCGCAATACGTTCCAGCGCTTCATCTGACACTGTTACTGCTCCGTTGTACCCCTCTGCTTCAACAACCGCGCGTCGCAGCACCTTCACGAGATCGGCGACGGACAGTGGCTGCAAGATCGCGACGTGTGAGCGCGACACTAATGCAGAGTTCACTTCGAAATATGGGTTTTCCGTGGTCGCACCAATGAGAATCACCGTGCCATTCTCAACATACGGCAGGAGCGCATCTTGCTGCATTTTATTGAAGCGATGGATTTCGTCGATGAAGAGCACCGTCTTCTCGCCAAGCATGCCTTGTCGGCGCTCTTCTGCTTCCCTACACACCTCTTTCAATTCTTTCACCCCACTGAGCACGGCATTGATTTGTACAAAATGTGCCTTCGTGCGATGTGCAACGATATGAGCAAGTGTCGTTTTCCCCGTTCCCGGCGGTCCCGAAAGAATCACCGACCGTAAATCGTCGTGCTCGATGGCTTTCAGAAGCGCCGTCCCCTCTCCCACAATATGACGCTGACCCATGAACTGCTCGAGCGTGCGAGGCCGAAGACGATGCGCAAGCGGCGCCTGCGACGGTGAGAG
>CAZLEW010000120.1:0-2432 GCA_964558635.1 uncultured Candidatus Peribacteria bacterium | reverse complement strand
CTTTATGAAGCAGTTCGACAGCCTTCGTTGCTTCGGGGACATTGTCTTTCAGTGCCAGTTGTTTCAAGTAGATGCGTGTTTCGTCAGAGAGCGTGATGTTGAGACGTTTTTTACTCGTGGGCATGTTGAAGGGGCAGGATGTATCAAGTGTATCAAAAGTGTATCACATAGACAACAGGTTTTTTTTGGTACGTATCTCATTCAGAATGAAGTGCTACTATCCTTCCATGCGCTTCATCCTCCCCCTGTCTGCCGCTGCGGTGATGTCTCTTGTTTCATTTGCCACTCCTGCGCTTGCTACCACTGGTTGCAATGCCGAAGGGTGGGAGCAGGGGTGGTTTTCGGACGTGCGTGGATGTCACTCATACTATCCTGCGATCAAGTACGTGCAGGAGGAGGCGATTGTAGAAGGTTACTCAGATGGAACGTACCGTCCCGAGTCGCCGATCAATCGTGCGGAGTTTGTGAAGATTCTTTTCGAAGTGAAATTTCCGAATGGAACGGGCGATCATTGTGGTGCATCTCCGAAGACGAAATATTTTTCCGATGTCGATTACCTCAGTGCTTGGTACGGAGATTACGTGTGCTCTATGGTTGAGTTTGGTTACATCGACGGTTACCCGGATGGCACATTTCGACCTGGAAACATGATTAACTACGCTGAGGCAGCGAAGATCGCCGCGAATGCGTATGGATTGAAGATTGATACCGAAGATGATTCTGAATGGGGAAGTCAGGATACATGGTTCCTGCCGTATTCAATCGCGCTTTTGGGCAAACATGCCGTTCCTCCGACGGTCGATCGCTATGCCCACTCCCTCACGCGCGGCGAGATGGCTGAGATGATCTATCGCCTCGAGACTGGCAAAACGTCGTTTGACTGGTTTGCACGGTTGCCCGATGGCGACACTGTAACGCTCTATGCCTTGCTTGGCGATTCGGATGTCGAAATCTCCTACCCGGGATCGGTGTTTGCCGAAGAAGAATCGTCCGAAACCATTCCCGATATCTACGCCGACGGCGGCATGCATTCTATCCGCACGACTCAGCTTGCGTACGTTCGGCCCGACGAATCGGACCAGGGATGCGACGGGATGTCGGGCATGTTGGAATTATGCCGCCCCTCGAAGAGCGATCTTGTGATCAACGTCGGCATCGTCGATCGCGCGGTCGAGTACCTGGTGCTGGGTATGAATTGGCGCGATGCGGACGACGTCACGACGGTCGCCGGTCGGCCCGCGCGGTCGTTCTGGGAGGGGGTGGAGTGTGAGGGAAGAGAGTTCGTGTTTGTGCCGCTGGATGTGACCCGCTCGCTTGCGATCACGCGGTTGTTCAATTGTAACGACACAGCGAATTTCGCACGGCAGGAAGAGCTCTTCTCCGCGTTCTTGGAAAACATACGGTTCCAAAATGAATACGTACCACAGACTGCGCTCACGATGCAGGTCTCGCTCCTGATGTGTGGGTACGATGCTCATAATGAGCCTGAACGTAATGCACCGACGGTGAACATACAGAGAACGGTTCCGCGATCGTCATCTGTTGCGGATATGACGTTGCGAGCATTATTGAATGCAGGAATGAACGCAGAAGCGAATATGTCGCCGTGCGAAGGTGTAGAAACTCTCGCTCGGATGTATCGAGGGGTGACGATCGTGAACGGTGTCGCGACAGTGATGTTGTCACAATCCTTTCATGCCATCTTCGGTGAAAACGAAACGGCATCTCTGTCCGCTCAGCGTTCTGTTACTGCCAACCTCAAGCAGTTTCCGTCCGTGCAATCCGTTCGCTACGTCGTTGTCCCATGATGATCTCCGTCATTGTCGCCGCCGATGAACGTAACGCCATTGGGAAGGGTGGGGCGATGCCATGGCACTTGCCTGATGAGTGGAAGTACTTCCGTGATACGACGATGGGCAAACCCGTGATTATGGGTCGTAAGACGTGGGAATCGATCCCCGAGGGGCGCAGGCCGCTTCCTGGGAGGCAAAACATCGTGGTGACGCGTCAGGAGGGCTACAGCGCCCCCGGGGCAGACGTCGTGCCGGGCGTTGATGAGGCGGTGAAGTTGGCGACCGTTTCGAGCGATGAAGTCTTTGTTATCGGTGGGAGTCAGCTCTACGCATACGGTATGGAGATCGCTGATCGGCTCTACTTCACGCGTGTGCATACCGAGATCGATGGGGCGGATGCATTCTTCCCTACGATCGATTTTCAAGACTGGCGCGAAGTGTCACGGGTAGAACACGCTGTGGATGATCGGCACCCGTATGCCTTTACGCAGATGGTGTTTGAGAGGCTTGGAGGCAGCCGGCGTCGCTGAACCTGCGGAAAAGTAGGCCATTTTGTTGACGCTCGAAGGTAATGATCCGATACTGGGTGCATATGGATACCATGATGGTTCCATCGTACGAAACGGAGGTGCGGTTGGA
>CAZLEW010000119.1:0-2460 GCA_964558635.1 uncultured Candidatus Peribacteria bacterium | reverse complement strand
GAAGAGAAGCCGGCATAGCACCAGATTCTAACGTTTTCCGTCAATACTTCAAATAGAAGCCATTTTTCGCGCGTTCTGTGGTACGATGCTCGTATGTTCCTCGACGAAGCCATCATCGACGTGCGCGGCGGAGCAGGCGGCAAGGGTTGCTTAGCTTGGCGTCGCGAAAAATACGTCGCCAAGGGCGGACCTAGTGGTGGCGACGGTGGGCTTGGGGGTTCGATTGTTCTCCAGGCGAACTCGAATACGGATACATTAAGTGATTTCGGCTCGCGGAAGCGCTTTGAGGCAGATGAAGGCACACAAGGAGGAGGCAGTAACTGCGGCGGGAAAGATGGTGAAGATCTCATACTGTTTGTACCTCCAGGAACAACAGTGACCGATAGAACCGATGGCGCAGATGAACAGCTTGCAGATTTACGCCATCACGGCGATACGCTTGTGGTTGCACGTGGCGGGCGTGGGGGTTATGGCAATGCCCACTTTGCCACCTCGACCAGGCAGCGGCCGGATTTTGCAGAGCTGGGCGAGCCTGGCGAGCACCGAAGCATCAAGCTCGAACTGAAACTTGTGGCTGATGTAGGTATTATCGGCTACCCCAGTGTCGGAAAATCAACGCTCATTTCTGTGATCAGTGCTGCAAAACCGAAAATTGCTGCGTATCACTTTACAACCCTCATCCCGAACCTTGGCGTTGTGACCGTGGGTGACCGTGGCTACGTGGTGGCGGACGTTCCCGGGCTCATCGAAGGAGCGAGCGAGGGGAAAGGTCTCGGTGATAAATTCCTCAAGCACATCGAACGGTGCGGTGTCCGCATCCACATGCTCGATCTCTCGCGCGCACTCCGCGAAGGAAACGAAATCGATATCGATCAACTCGTGAATGATTATCATGCAATTCGTAAAGAATTGACGCTCTACTCCCCTACCCTCGATACAAAACGCGAACTCATTGTGCTCAATAAAGTCGATCTTCTGGAAGATGTTTCGCACGTCGAAAAAGCACTGAAAAAGCGCAAGATTCTCTTATTTGCTTCAATCTCTGCTGCTGCCCGCAAAGGCACGGACATGCTTACAAAGCAGCTCTTGCCGATCGTGCTTGAAGAACGCAAGAAGCGCGCACTACAGATAGAAGAGGAAGAAGGCGACCTCAAAGTATTGCCCGTCATCAAGCCTCATTTGCAATCTGCTCGCATGGGTGCGTATCGCTTGGAACAAACGAGTGCCGGCATCGTGATTCGCGGGAAACGACTCGAGCAATTCACGGTCATGACGAACTTCGAGAATGGCGGCGCCGTGAACCGCTTCCGCGATGTTGCCGAGCGCACGGGGCTGCTTCGAGCTATCAAGCGCGCACGCAAAGAAAATCCCGATCTGCCTGTCTTCATCGGAAAAGTACGCGTCGACGAGTATCTGTAGTGTGTACTCCTCACTCGACGTGCGTCGCGCAGGTATTGGTCGTAACGAGACGCGTGAAGTGGTAGCGACAATTTTTGCTGCAGGTGATCGATGCACCACTCGTCTGACAATCCGTACACATCACAAACGATGCCTTGCAATGTGCGCAGCTCAAACGCAACGTCCCAGGGTCGCCACAGGTCGTGCAGAGTCCGTACGTCGTTGAGGGTTTCAAGTGACTATCAACCGCTACGCGATGATCAAAGACGAAGCACTCGCCCTTGAACTTGGCTTCAGGGAATTCCTTAAGGTACGACAAAATCCCACCCTCGAGCTGAAACACATCGCGGTACCCAGCATCTTTCATTGCGGCGACTGCCTTTTCACAACGACTACCACCCGTACAATAGAGCATCACCTTCTTCTCTTTCGGTATATCACACGTATTCGCATACGTCGTAAATTCTTTAAAATTCGTCATCAACGGATCAATCGCCCCTTCAAACATCCCGATTTCTGTTTCATAGGTATTGCGCGTATCGATTACGACAGCGTCGCCACTCTCCATCATGGTGTTCCACTCGCTGGGTGAGAGGTGCGTATCCGTCAGGCGTGATGAATTTGGCCGATTCAGAGCAATAATTTCTTCACGGATTTTTACAAGCCACCGCGGGAATACATGAGCATCTGCACTGCTTTCGTTCCACATCACATCATGAAACATGTCATTCATCTTCTTCTTCCACTCGCTCATCACCCCTGGGCTCCCGCACACCGTGCCATTGATGCCTTCTGTTGCCAGCAGCAACAACCCGCGCATGTCGTTTTTGAGTCCAAACTCAAAGAGCTCAGACTGAAGCGCCTGCAAACGTTGCTCATCTATGGGCGCAAATGCGTAGAATGCGAGGATCGTCGTTGGAGTACTCATGCGACTACTATAGCAAATATTTTCGTGAGAGGTGGATTTTCCTTGTGAAGTACGTACAATACCCCAGCCGTTCATTGTATGAGGATTATGGCCCGGTAGCTCAGTTGGTAGAGCACTCCCCTGAAGAGGGAGGT
>CAZLEW010000118.1:0-2502 GCA_964558635.1 uncultured Candidatus Peribacteria bacterium | reverse complement strand
GATGTAACTGTACGGATATGCTTGCGGCAATGTTCAAGTTCCTGTGCAGTAAATAGTTGAGGATACTGCATCATCGCAGCAACGGCATTTTTCATCGCTTCTGCGTTTGATACTTCTTTCCCCGCTACGAACCACTCAGCAATGACTGCCTTGAGCATGATTGGATCCTTGAGAATTTCAGTATCATCGACTAGTTCTTGCAGGATCTTTGCTTTTTCAAGTCCAGATTTTCCCTGAACAAGTTCTGCGTTAACTTCAGCACGCTTCGCTTTTAATTCTGCCGGGTCGATCACAAGCTGTGTTTCTTCCTTCTGCGTCTCCTCTGTCGCGGCAGGCTGCGAAAAGGGAGGAGGATTGGTTGCAGGAGAACTGGGATTCGCAGCGAGAAGCTCTCCTAACGATCGAGGTTGTTTTGGGACGGCTCGCGCTGGCTCTTGTTGCTCTTCTGGTGGGTTAAATCCTACTGCGAATGTAGGAGATGCTGGAGGTATTTGGATCGATGCTTCACTTATGCCCGGCTGATTATCAGGTGCGAGAGCAATTGGTGTCACATCCGCGGCAGAAGCCGTTGGTTTTGGAGTAGGTACTGGCTCTGTTGGAGGCACGGTCTCTTTCGTAATGCTTGGTCGTGGGCCTTCGCCAGCAGCAGCGGTGCGGACGACGGGTGTAGCGGGATCTGTGGCTGGAGTTTCCTTTTTCTCATTTCCCGCGCCAGAGACGATTGCAGCAGCTGCAAGCGCAATACCAGTTGTGATCGTTCCCGCTACGCCTGTCGCAGTTTTCCAGTTTTTTGCCAACCACGATTGTCTCTCTTTCTTTGTTGATGAAGCAACAACGATCGTAGGAAGGATTTCAGCTGCTTGCTTGCGAGTCATATCCGTACCTTCATCTAGGATAATCAATGCAGGAGAAGTGAGCGATTTGTCGTAAACAGACTTTTGTTCAGGATTAAGTAATACACCTGCTGCAGCGCTGACTTTATTGAGCAGCGATTGAGATTCAGTAGCAAAAGGACCATTTTGCATATTTTTTAGCGCTGCCATTAAAGTATCTGCTTTTGCTCCGATCGTATCAGTGCTATTTCTTAACTTTGCAGGAATTCCTAAGAGAATGTAGTAATTTATATCACTATTTGGTGTTTCAGTTGGAATTGCGAATATTCTCCTCATCACTTCACGCTCTCGAGGTGAGAACGTCATGCCTCGTTCAGGAGATTCGGCACTGAGACCAGAAACTTGGAGATTAACCATAGGAGAGGTTAGGTACCCGTAAATGTACCGTTTTCATGGCACAAAGTCAATTATAAATTACAAAATGCAATTATATTGGACATATGTCAAACATTCTTCGCATTTCGTAGAGGAAAATTGGCATTTCACCGGGCGATGACCTGTGTACAATTTGACCCTATGAAACTCAGTATTGTGCTTCCGTGCTACAACGAAGAAGCGAATATCCGCGCAACGATCGACGAGGTGCTTGCATGGTGCGCTTCGCAGCCCTTTGCGTGCGAGATTATTGCCGTAGACGATGGTTCTCGCGATGCGACGCCGGTGATCCTCGGCGAGATGTCCGCTACTCATCCGTCGATTCGCATTGTGCGGCATCGTGAGAACGGTGGGTACGGTCGCGCCGTCCGCTCGGGGTGCGACGCTGCAACGGGGGAGTGGATTTCCTTCATGGATAGCGATGGTCAATTCCGCATTGCGGATCTCGCACTGCTCTTGCCGTACCTTACGGACTACGCATTCGTGACGGGTCGTCGTCGCAGGCGTGCCGATCCGTTGCCGCGTGTGCTCTACGGGAAAGTGCTCGCGTTCTTTAACTTGGTCGTATTCGGGATGTGGATCCGCGATGTGAATTGCGGATTGAAAGTATTCCGGTCTGCGATTTGGCAGACTATTCGGCCAGAGCACGGGATCGAGAAGCTCTTCAATGCTGAAATGTTCCTCCGTCTCAAGCGCGCGAACATTGCCTGGAAGCAGATCGCCGTTCCTCACTATCCACGACGCGCGGGGATGCAGACGGGCGCATCTGGCAGGGCGTTGCATCGGATGATCAACGAAGTGAAAACGCTCCGGAAGGCCATGCGAGGCTAGGCCAATGTCATTTCGTCGGGGACGCAAGCGCGCCCGGCGTATCGCACTTCACGCAGTGCATGTCCCACAGTTTGATGATGGCACGGCGGGTGACTTGGTCGTCGGTGATGGGCGTGTAGAACGTAAAGGGGCGATAGAGTTGGAACCCAAGAAAGACGGCAACAACCATCACGAGCAGGCCCATCGTGCGTTGATCATCCGAGAACTTCCAGCGGTGGATCTGCCGAAGGGACATGAACACAATCCCGACGATGATGAACGAGAAGAAGAGCGGGAGGAAGTAGTGGTAGAGGTACATGACGCGGTCGATGCGACTGACAGCGGCAAGGAACGCGACGTAGAGGCCGAGGAATGTGCCGAGCTCCAGGTGGAGAGGTGATTTCTCTGCGTGAGGAACGATGTA
>CAZLEW010000117.1:0-2533 GCA_964558635.1 uncultured Candidatus Peribacteria bacterium | reverse complement strand
CGGCCCGAATGGTAGCAGTACGCTTAGTTCAATGCTACACCGCACACCTCAGTAGCAGACGAAAGAAGTTCCGTCGCGAAGTGCGTTGTGAGGTAATAGCGCTTCGTTCGTGCATCAACGCCAATACCCAGACCAATTTTCGTGAAGTCAGGACTAACAATGGCATTGTAGTGCGGGCGATACGCCTTTCCTTTTTCACTCATAAAGAAATTGAACGTCGATCGAATCGATGCAATAAGCTCATCTGTGCAATCATCGTTTTTGCAGGAGTACACACCCCACCCAATATTCTCGGTGAAGGTTTTGCGATGAACATTCTTAAACGTCACGCCAAAATCATGAAACCATGCTTCGAGCTCTGGATACTCGTAGTATGCTGATTTCGCTGTGCGCTTATGATCAATCGATCCACGCTTCACGGCAAAATACGACCAATTTCCCGCAGTACGATCGAGCGTTGTATCGAGAGCGTAGGGAGCAAGATCAAGCGATGCACGGTAGTCGTTGTACCACCGAAGCCATGTGCCGCGCACACGGTCCATATCAACATTCGAGATCGTCTGTACGTTGATCGCAACGCATGACTCTTGTGCGACGGCAATCGAGGGCGATGTGAAGAGCGACAGCGACACCACGAGGAGAGAACCGTACTGCAAGATCATGGATAGGAGTGTAGCAGAAATGAGCGTACGAGCTGCACTTACATCGGCCCAAAAGGGCTACGACCACTCTTACTTTTAAACTTCAACATACACGCCGTGAGTGGCAATCGACCGCCGATCACACTCCCAAACAGCCAACCGCGCTTGCCACAATCCATCTGTTCGCGTGGTAATAGCTCTAAGATTGAAGGCGTACTTCCAAGAGAGCGTGCCATTGCAACACTAGGTGCAGATGACCATAGCGAGAGAAGTATTCCGCCAGAGATGAAGAGAAGACGAACGTGCATAGATCGATTATACCCACAGTGAGTATAGTGCAGATTCAAATTTCGAGTGCCTCTTGACGGTCCAAGTTATCACTCTACAATAGCGACTGCTAGCCCGCCTCGATACGACTTCGGCGGACACAATTTTCCATCCATTCCCCTTCATTTCTATGGCAGCGCCAACGCTCCCAAAACTCTCCGTTTCGATCGAGCCCCTCGGCGATCGTGTTGTTGTCATGCCGATCGAAGCTGAACAAGTCACATCATTTGGCATCGTCATCCCTGATACTGCGAAGGGCGAAAAACCACAGCAAGGTGTGGTGCTTGCGCTTGGCACGGGCGGTATTGGTGAAGACAAAGTCGATCCACGCGAATTTTTGAAGGTTGGCGACAAGGTCCTCTTTGGTAAGTACGCCGGCGACGACGTGAAACTGAAAGATAAAGACAATAAAGACGTTGAAGTCAAAATCCTCCACCTCGATTCTGTTCTTGGTCTTGTGAAATAACCAAATTCTGCATATTCCGCAGCCACCATTCGTCACCGCTCATGGCAGGCTAAGGGCTGCTGCTAGGACCTACAATCAATTACCTCTTACCCACTTATCATCATGGCCAAACAACTGATCTTCGGCGACCAAGCTCGTCAAAAAATCCTCTCCGGCGTCTCGAAGCTCGCGGCAGCCGTCCGCGCGACCATGGGCCCCAAAGGCCGTAACGTCGTTCTCGATAAGAAGTACGGCGGACCGACCGTGACGAAGGACGGTGTCACGGTTGCGAAGGAAATCGAACTCGAGGATCCGTTTGAAAACATGGGCGCGCAGCTCGTGAAGGAAGCCGCCACGAAGACAAACGACGCAGCCGGCGACGGCACCACGACCGCAACCGTCCTTGCACACGCGATGATGGAAGAAGGCATGAAACACCTGAACTCTGGCAGCAATGCGATCCTCATCAAGAAAGGGATGGAGATGGCGACCGCAGAGGTGACGGCGTTCCTTCTGAAGCATAAGAAGGATGTCACGAAGAAATCGGAGTATGCCGCCGTTGCGACGATTTCAGCGCAGGACAGCAGCATCGGTGAAATGATCGCCGAAGTGATCGATGAAGTGGGGAAAGACGGCGTCGTGACGGTGGAAGCCGGCCAGACACTGGGAATCGAGAAGGAGTTCGTCGAAGGAATGCAGTTCGACCAGGGATTCATCTCGCAGTACTTCGTCACGGATACGACGCGTATGGAGGCGGTCTTCGAGAAGCCGTACATCCTCATCACGGATAAGAAAATCTCGAGCATTCAAGAGTTGCTCCCCGTGCTTGAGCAGGTTGCCCAGAAAGGAAAGAAGGAAATCGTGATCATCTGCGAGAGTATCGAAGGTGAAGCGCTTGCAACGCTCGTCGTGAACAAGCTCCGCGGGACATTCAGCGCACTCGCCGTGAAGGCTCCGGCCTTCGGAGACCGCCGCAAGGAAATCCTCCGCGATATCGCGGCGCTCACGGGCGGCAGGGTCATCAGCGAGGAAATCGGCCTCAAGCTCGAATCAACGACACTCGCCGATCTTGGCCAGGCACGAAAAGTTGTGTCGACCAAAGATGCAACGCTCATCGTCG
>CAZLEW010000116.1:1501-2554 GCA_964558635.1 uncultured Candidatus Peribacteria bacterium | reverse complement strand
GTTCGTACTCCGATGCCTCTGGCCTTGTGATCATGAGCCAGTTTTTCATGATGCCTGTGTTGCCGGGGTTGAAGTGACCGTAGACCGACGGGTTTTCTGCGATGTGCTTATGTACGAGTTCTGGGTCGCACTTCATGACCAGCGCGTCTTCGTAGAGGAACGCGAACATCTTCTTTCCCTTGTACCACGACGGGCAGCCGAATGTTTTTTTCTGCGGTAAGCCCAGTTCGTAACCAAACCATCGTTCGCCCAATTCCAGTAGATCATCGCGCATTGGCATGACGCTAGCTGTATTTGTATCGAAATTGAAGCTAGAGTGACGCACTATGTTTAGGGAAAGCCCTCCCATCACCGACGGTTCATTCGGACGCGCATTCGTTGCACTCATGGCGGATGGCATTGAGGCATTCATGCGGGAGCAGAACATTCCGTTTAATGATGCTGGGTATGAGCGTGTTCTACAGATTTCGAGAGAAACGGGAAGGCTGGGAATGATCGCGTTTGAGTCAGAAGTGATGCGAGGTCGTCTGCGCGCACTTCTCTCAGAATATCTTGGAGCCTATTCCAGGCTCATCATGACAGATTTCGATCGTGTTCCTTCTGGTACGGAGGTAGCCAAGCGTCTTCATGATGTTGGATTGACCATCGACGATGATGGCAGGCCGAGTGCTGTAGCTGAACGTTTTTTATCGAGGATCGCTTCTGAAATTCACCCGGAAGCGCGCGTGTTTTTTGAGGCGTTCATGGCAGGGGATTGTCAGCGACGGCACGTGTTCGATGTTCTGCGCGCACGGCATCTGCAGACATAAAAAAAGGGACGCACGAGGCGTCCCCTTCGATCACTCCCGCGGGAGTGGTCAATATATATATACGTTCTTTCTACGCATGAATTCTTCCAGTTTTTCTCGAACCACCGACGTCATCCCTGGTTGCTTTCTTTTATGGAATAGTCTGCTACTTTTTGCGAGTGCCTCCAGTCCTATAAAGAACAATTCAGTAGCTGATCCGGGATCGTCGTTCTTTACGTCGTGTGCCCGCATTAATGAAAGGTCC
>CAZLEW010000116.1:0-1491 GCA_964558635.1 uncultured Candidatus Peribacteria bacterium | reverse complement strand
ACGGCATCTGCAGACATAAAAAAAGGGACGCTCGAGGCGTCCCCGTCGACCACTCCCGCGGGAGTGGTCTATATGAATTTATTCGCAGCAAGCATGAATTCTCTGAATTGCTCTCGAACGACTGGCATCATTCTTGTCTCCTTTTCTTTATGGAAGAGACTGCCACATGTTGCGATTGCCGCTTGCCCGTCGTAGAACAATTGAGTGGCTGATGCGGGATCGTCGTTGTTCACATCGTGAGCCCTCATTAGGGAAAGGTTCGCGAGGTGGAACCACGCTACTGCGTCTTCAGCAAAACTCGAGAGATATGTTGCATTATCGTATGCGCTCGCTGCCAACTCCTTGTTCCCTGCCTTGCTGTAACAGCGATAGGCGAAGCAGATCGACGCAAAGTCATCCAAAATGCGATGCAGATTGTTGAATTTCTCTCCGAGCGTTTTCCAGTCGTCATCTTGTTCCTTTCCATCGAGAAATTCCTCGATCAGTAAAAGGAGAGAATCTTGGTCAGTGCTCAACTTGAGTTTTTCGCGCATTTCATTCAGCAGCGTTGCAAGAAATCCAGGATACTTTCTCTCCAGATAAAAGATCCATGGATACCAAAAGAGGATCTCGTTGAATTTGGTTTGGCTTTCCGGAATCTGGTTGAAAAAATCCAAAGCTCGCGACTGTGGTGTAGGCATGGTTGGCTCCCTTTGTTGTGAACGATCACGTGCGAACGAACGTCCGCAGCGCAGTCGTTCGGGCTTTGACTACTGTAGTTACTGTGCAACAAAAGTCAATGTATGGGTAGTTTTGCCCATACAATTTCAACACCGAACAATCACTCTTGATGTGAACTCATAATTAAAAGACCACCCTCACAGGTGGCCCTTGTCGCTCAGCCCCGAGGGGTTGAGCTGGTGGTTGATTCGCCGTCCTTAGGACGGATTGGCGGAGAACAATCTCACCGTGCTGCCGAACTCTTGTTCGAGCTCGGCGATGACCTGGGCCGTCACGCCGCAGTCCTCGATTCTTTGGTCCGGGAAGAATGAGGGGAAATCCCCGCGCATCTTCCAGATTTGCTGCGCAGCGGCCAAGAGCCGTTCGGGGGATTCTTGACCTTTTTTGAGGTTCTTGAAAAATGAAATGCGATGGCCTGCGGCCATTTGCCAATTTATATACGCTTGAACCGTCATCCCTTTTTTGTGCTCCCAGCGGGCGACGTTGTAGTACAAGTGCCCGAGTGCCTCTTCGCGTTCGTCATTTGGCAGATTGCTCGCCGCTTCCACGGCTTGCTGGAAGTGCTTCGGAATCTCTTCGTCGTGCGGCGACCCAGCGTTGCGGGCGCAGAGCAGCATGTAATAAAAGATATAGAACGCGAGCTTTGGGGTGGTCTGTTCGATCTCCTTAAACTGCTGCATCAAATCAACGTAGTGTTGCGAGTCAGTCATACCCGCCCGCACTGATCGATGGTACAAGTTCACGGCATCGAGAAACTCGTAGCGCGAGTCA
>CAZLEW010000115.1:0-2644 GCA_964558635.1 uncultured Candidatus Peribacteria bacterium | reverse complement strand
TCCGCAGTTAGGAGAGCAAACGCTTGGCTCCATACCCGTACATGAATAACCGATTTCAATCGAACAAGAATCCGAACAACCATCGCCAGTTGTTACATTGCCATCGTCACACAATTCACCATTCTGCACTAAGCCATTACCACAAACGGACTTCGTATTTTCGTAGCTGCAGACGATCGAATCACCTGGATCGAGCGTCAACTCATGCGTACCAGGGGTGGGCTCGCTGCCAAAGCTCTCTTCTCCGTAGACACACGCGGAATCGGTCAGATTCCAACCCTCTTGAGCATCCTCACTGATCGTAAAACTATCTCCTTCGAGATCCGTAAAGATACTGAAGAAATAGGATACGAAACTTTCTTCCTCAACGGTGGCAAGGTTGAATCCTTCATCAAGACCAGTGAAATGGAATGTACCGACACCATCGATCGTCGACTTACGAACTTCAATCGTGGAGATTTTCTGATTCTCAATCGTGCACGTACTGATGGCACCAGGAGTGATAACAACATCCGAACAATCATTCTCGTTCTCTTGCCAGCCTTCAACCGCATCTTCGGTCACGCTGTATGTAGCGAGAGTCGAAACGGGGTATGAAACACTTGCTGAACCAGCGGCCGTCGTAAGGGAAAAATCACCGATCGGCGCGTCGCCCGTAAAATCGAACGTACCATCCCCTCCGATCGCGTTCTTCACGACGGTCAACGTTCCATACTTCGTATTCGTCACCGTACATGTACTGACAGTGTCAGACATCACAACGACGTTTTGACAGGTATCACCTGTTTTATCCCAACCTGCGGGAACCGTTTCCGTCACTGAATACGAACCAGGAGCAAGGCCCGTAATATCATGCGTGCCCGTACCCGCTGTCGTCGCGATCGAAAATACAGCAGCACCCGTAAAATCAAACGAACCATCTCCGCCGACCGTTACTTTCGTCACGCGCAACGTACCAGGAGGATTCACGATCGTCTCGCAGTTTGTGACAGTGTTAGAACCAGCACCTGGTGTACAGGTGTCCGTGTTTTCTCCACCATCCACAATGTCATCACCAGATCCCATCGTGATCGTATCATTTTGCTTTCCTCCTTTCACATTGTTATTTCCCTCGCCTGCACTAATCGTGTCATTTCCATCCTCACCATCAATCGTGTCATTACCAGAACCAGTCGTGATGATGTCATTGCCTTTTCCCCCCTTCACCGTATTCGTTCCGTTACCAGCGTTAATCGTATCATTATCATCTTCGCCATCGATAAAATCATTGCCATCACCCGTTGTAATTGCATCATTCCCTTTGCCTCCACAAATCGTATCATTTCCACCTGGAACGGTATTAAGGATCGTATCATTACCGTCATCCGCGTATACGACATCGTCACCAGCGGTTAGATCAATCGTATTCGCGGCATTCGTACCGACAATCGTCGCATTAATACCATTACACTTTGGTGGAGGCGCTGCGAGCGCAAGCGACGGCACTAAACCGAGCGGGAGTGAACCAAGTACAAGCTGTGCCGAGAGTGCCGCAAGTGAAATGCGCGCACCGAGGGATGGTGAACGAAAAAGTGTCATCATAAACAGAGGGGGGAAATTCTGCGGAAACATACTATTTTTTTGTAACTCAGTCAAGCATTAGGGCTTGAATTTTAAACCTATTAGCAAAATTGGATTAAAATGCCGCGTAGCACCATCATTCTTGCTGTGTTGTCAATTTTTCTTGTCTTTCCTCCGTCGAACATACAACCACGCCAGTAGAATTATGACGCATAATCCAATCATGATTTGAATCAATCCTTCGATGCTATCAAACCCATCGACAAGGGCGTGGTAGGCAGCGACGCCACTGTACCCAACGTAGAGATAGAAGAAGTCGCGGACGACAGTGCCAACGACCGTCGCGATGAGATACGTGAAGAAGCCAATGCGCAGTACACCACAGCCAATCGACACCACCGCGCTCGACATGATGGGGAGCGCGCGGAAGAACGTCACAAGGGTGAGATCTTTCACTCCTCCATCGAGCTTCGTACGAAGCCGATCGATATCGGCGTGCGTGACCCCGAAGAAGCGACCGAATTTGTCGACAAAGAATATGCCTGCATAATACGACACGCTGTACACGAGCACCGCGCCGAGCGTCTTCCCTGCTGCGCCAATGAGCGACAGCACGAAGAGGTACGCAAACGGATGACCTTGCGCATGCGAGAGTGACCCTGCGACCGTCATCACGATCGGTGACGGAATCGGCGCGACAACTTCTTCAATGAATGATCCGATGAACGTGAACCACTCGACCGGCATGCGGTCAGCGAGGCTCACGAGCATCGAGGTGAACGTGTCGAACATGGCTTAGGAGCGTGCCGGAGCAACACCTGCACGCGCGGCGATAATCTCGTCGGCGACGTTGCGGGGCACCTTCGCGTAGTGGCTTGGCTCCATGGCGTAGCTTGCGCGACCTTGCGTCTTGCTGCGGAGGTCCGTTGCGTACCCGAACATCTCGGAGAGTGGCACCTGGGCCGAGACGACCTTGGCCGTTCCACGTTCTGTTTGACCCAAAATGAGACCACGACGCGAGTTGAGGTCACCCATCACGTCTCCGATGTAATCTTCAGGGCAGGTCACTTCGACCTTCATGATC
>CAZLEW010000114.1:288-2663 GCA_964558635.1 uncultured Candidatus Peribacteria bacterium | reverse complement strand
CACTCGACCCTGTGGAAATCGATGAGGATTTATGGCGGTTGATTGCCGAGCAGCGCTCGAAGGAACAGATATGCTCTTCCTCACTGCGGGTCTCGGCGGCGGTACGGGCAGTGGGAGCATCCCTGCTATTGCAGATATCGCTCGCAGCCTCGGGATTCTCACGATCGCCGTGGTCACGAAGCCCTTTAGCTTCGAAGGCTTCAAGCGTCGCAAGAACGCAGAAGAAACACTGGAGCAGCTTCGCGGTAAGGTGGATACCCTCATCACGATCCCGAACGATAAAATCCTCTCGCTCATCGATAAGACGACGCCTCTCACAGAAGCGTTCCAGGTGGTCGATGAAGTCCTGCAGCATGCGATCGAGGGTATTTCGAGCCTCATCACGCAGCATGGTCTCATCAACGTCGACTTTGCCGACGTGAAGTCGATTATGCAGGATGCAGGCACGGCCCTCATGGGCATTGGCTACGGTACGGGTGATAGCCGTGCGGCAGAGGCTGCGCGCGCCGCGGTTGATAGCCCACTCCTTGAGCTCTCCATTAACGGTGCGAAGGGCATTCTCTTCAACATCACGGGTGGAACGGATCTCTCGATGTTCGAAGTGGATGAAGCGGCGCGCATTATTACCGAGACGGCCGCGCCAGAGGCAAACATTATCTTCGGTGCCGTCATCGATGATGCGTTCACCGGTCAGGTGAAGTGTACGGTGATTGCGACAGGGTTTGATTCCCATGAATTGTCGCAGGTGCAGTCGTTCCAGTCGCCATCGCAGCGCTATCTGACGAAGGCCGCCGGAATGCCGCCCGCTGCTCGCAGCGCACCTGATACGCGCTCGATGCGCGAAGAGCGTACGCATGTGCAGGAGGCTCCAAAATCGGGCATGCAGCTTGATGAGGAAGAATTGGAAGTCCCCGCATTCATGCGGAAGACGATTGGGAAATAATGCCCTCACCCCGGGGCCCTCTCCCGGCGCTGTGGCGCCACCCTCTCCCGCTCGCGGGAGAGGGTCGGTTCTTGCTACGCAAGAACCGGGGTGAGGGCCTAGTGCGTCCCTGTGCTTCCGAAGCCGCCTCGTGTCTGGAGATTGTGACCCTCAACCTCCTCCCACTCTGCTTTCTCGATTCGAACGAATACCCCCTGCGCGATGCGCTCGCCACGTTCGACTGTGACGGGCTCGTTCGTGATGTTTTGGACTTGAATGAGGAGTTCATCGTCCGGACCGCAGTAGTCTTGATCGATGACGCCAATCGCATGAGGGAAGACGAGGCCCTTCTTACGGGGCATCGATGATCGTGGGGCAATGAGGAGCATCGTCCCCTCGGGGATTTGCACAATGGCATTCCCGGGAATCAGCGCGATACTCCGTGGTTCTACGACGGTCGTCACGCGCGTGATCACGTCGAAAGCGACCGAGCCACGGGTGGCGTAGGTGGGGAGGGGGAGGGTGGTGTCTACGCGCTGAATGCGAATCTTCATGCCGCGACTCTAACGGTTTTGGTCTGGGGCGTCACGCGGCGGTATGCAAAGTATTAACCCCCCCTGGTGACTCTGTTTCACTCTCATGTCGTTTGAGAGCTTTAAATTCTGCCAAGAGTGTACGTGCCGCTTGGTTCGGTGGGGTGCCCGTCGCAAGCTTTTGAATGACACTCATGGAGATTAATCCATATTCAAGCAGAGTCACCACGATGCGACGACCTTGCTGGTCAGAATGTTGTTCCGTGAGGAGTGCTTTTGAGCCGTTTTTTTGCAGGGAGCGTTCGATCCAGAAGTCGAGGTTCTTTCGTTGTTTTGCACGAAAGATATTCAAAGAACGCTTATATTGGTTTTGTTCGGGGCCTGGTGTTTTGGCAAGTGTTTCGAGCTCTTCGTATGCGTCGATAATCTGAGAAAAGAAGTAGCGAGCTTTCGTGGGTGCTGTGAAGCCATCTTGGCCGATATTTCCGATGTACTGCATAACTTCGGCCGTGCAGTTGATGATTTCGGAGCGTTCGATGAAGAAGTCATCGCCAATTTTATCAACGGCGGCATCGCGCATTTCGTTCGGATCATATTTGATCATGTACGGTTGAAGTTCAGGATTGAAGAGTGAGATATGCACGCCCTCCGGGAGACCATCTTTCGGTCCTACGCTTTTACATGCAAGGACCTTCGCTTGGATTCTGCGGAATTTCTTCTTTTCTTCCTCACTCATCGAATTTGGCTGCGGGAATTTTCCCTTTTTAAGGATGTGTGCACGGACGGCAGCCACCAGTGGTCCAAGGCGCTGGCTTCCGTCCTTTCCGTCGGCATGTGCGCGTGCCAGGTCGTGCGTGCGCTCATCGGGAGATTTTTCAGATCGAGCACCATCAAGCAGATGTTGTTTATCGTACTTGATC
>CAZLEW010000114.1:0-278 GCA_964558635.1 uncultured Candidatus Peribacteria bacterium | reverse complement strand
GATCATACCGATCATGAGCTGCTTACTATCGCCTGCGAGGCGGTCAAGCCACTCCATTGGTACGTAGCGGCGGAAGAGGGTGTTTTTTTCCCATGCTTCACACACGATGAGTGTCATCAATGCCGACATTTCTCCTTCCTTCACTTTCGTGAGTGCGATGTTGGCGACACCTTTTGCGAACCAGAGAGACATCCCGTTCACGCAATTCTCGAATGGGACTAAGTAGTCGTCCAATGATGAACGACCTCTGCAGTAGTCTTCTCCTGCCTTCGTTTGAG
>CAZLEW010000113.1:0-2701 GCA_964558635.1 uncultured Candidatus Peribacteria bacterium | reverse complement strand
TCGGGAGCTCGATTGCCGTGAACGGCGTCTGCCTGACCGTGGTCGAGCTTCATGCGGATGATATGGCGTTCGATGTGGTGGGGGAGACGTGGCGGCGGACGAACTTGGGTGCTCTTCATAAAGGAAGCATGGTGAACCTCGAACGCGCGATGCTGGCCAATGGTCGGTTCGAGGGGCATATCGTGCAGGGGCACGTCGAAGGCGTTGCGGCGGTGAAGGCGTGGAAGGACGATGGCGAGTGGAAGCAGTTGGTGCTCGAGGTGTCGGATGCGTTGCTGCCATACATCGTTGAAAAGGGGAGCATTGCGCTGGATGGTGTGTCGCTCACAGTTGCCGCGCTTGATGGGAATCTCGTTACGATTGCCTTGATTCCGCATACGTTACACATCACGACGTTGGGCGCGCGGAAGGTTGGGGAGGGGATTAATGTGGAGACGGATATTTTGGCGAAGTATGTCTTGAAGAAGGTATAGGAGTAATATTCGTCTATAGTCATTCCTCACTCACCTCCCCATGCCTCCATCACCCAAGAAAAAGAGCGTCCAGACGAAAAAACTTCGGATTGCCATCATTGCCGCGGATTTCAATACAGCGATCGTCGGTCCGATGGTTGTTGCAGCTACAGCGACGGTGCAGAAGCTTGGGTGCGAGCTTGGTCCAGTGATTTCCGTTCCCGGTTGCATTGAAGTGCCGCTGATCCTCGATGCTGTGCTTCAGCGTCGCGACATCGATGCCGTGGCGGTGCTTGGTTATATTGAGAAGGGTGAAACGCAACACGGCGAGGTGATGGGGCACGTGGTGTACCGCGCGATGACGGATCTGTCACTCATGTATGGTAAACCCGTCGGCCTTGGGATTATTGGTCCTGGCGCGACATTGAAGCAGGCGAAGAAGCGCAACGTCGCGTATGGCGAAGCTGCGGTCGAAGCCGCAGTGCGGAGTGTGGCGTGTTTGAAGGAAGCGGCGTGATGGTTCGTCAGGCTCACCATGACACGCCGCAACGTTCATTGGTGGCTACCACTGTCATGGTGAGGTGCGAGCGCTATGCGGGCCACGAACCATGACAGGAATGTAAAAATTATCACCTATCAAGCCTTTCTCGTGCCTTCTTCTTTGAACAAAGATAGTGTTCACGGTACGCTCGGTTCGTATCAACCTTCCTTTCAACTGTATGCGCCGCGCTGCTCTCGCCACATTCTCACTCTCGCTTCTGCTCTACCCCATGCTCACGGGGGCTGCGCGTTTTCCCGATGTACCAGGGGATCATCCCTATAATTCGTCGATCGAGGCCCTCGCCATCGAAGGGGTTGTTATGGGAGGCCCCGATGGAAATTTTTACCCCGCGCGTCCGGTAAACCGTGCAGAGTTTCTGACCATGC
The DNA here is from genome assembly GCA_964558635.1 of uncultured Candidatus Peribacteria bacterium. Classification (GTDB taxonomy): domain Bacteria; phylum Patescibacteriota; class Gracilibacteria; order Peribacterales; family Peribacteraceae; genus DALYDP01. Next base: position 1,322 of record CAZLEW010000113.1, on the reverse strand, counting down.
TCTACCGCGCGACGAAAAAATCAGCGAAGAGCGTATCAGTGTCGTGTTTTAGCGATGTGCAGGCGACTGCCTGGTATGCGAACGTCGTGTGCGATGCAGTGGGCGAAAAATTGGTGAATGGGTATCCCGATGGATCGTTCAAACCGGAGCAGGCGGTGAACCGCGTCGAGGCACTGAAGATGATCTACCGTGTTTTTGGTTTTGCAGTCATTACGGGTGAAGATGCGCTTGATGCCACAGAGCAGTTCACCGATGTATCGGAGACGTCGTGGTACATCGGCTATGTCACTAGTTCGTATCGCAATGGGCTTCTCCCAATTCCTGGATACGTGGGTACGAAGTTCTATCCGTCCAATGCATTGTTGCGTGGCGAAGCAGCTGCATACATTTGGCGCGCAATGAACATCACGGGTGATTTTCAGTATTCAACATCTTCACCTTCCAGTGCATCCTCGGTAGAGAGCAGTGTGAGCAGCGTCTCGTCGAGTACTCGTTCATCACTGAAATCGTCATCAGTATCCTCATTAGTAAAATCGTCGGGTACCACATCGACAATGCAGGTGGACTTCCCATTCAGCGATAAGGGTGATGTGGATGGTCGCAAGACATTCGTCTACACGTTCCCGATCAACGCGTCGACCGATCTGCAGATCGATGCAACACTTGGAACATCCTCTGCAAAGGGAATCAGCTGCCGTCTGTACCTCCTTGGCGAGAGCGGACTCTCGGAGCAGTACTACCTGGGGTACGAAGAGGAGTCGAAGTGCACGTTAAAACTTTCTGTGCCGAAGGGATCGTATCAGCTGGAGGTGCGCCCTGGTGATCCATCTGCAACGTATGAAGTGTTCACGAAGCAGGTGAAGGGTGATGGCAACGACGGCTTCGATGAAGCGGTGCTGCTGAAGCCGCTGAAGTCGACCGCTGGCCAGCTTGCGGTGTCGGATGTTGCGGACTGGTACACATTTACGCTCACGCAGAAGGGATCGCACATCGTGCAGCTCTACGGCGACGACGTGACGTGTCTCATCTATCCGTTGAACGATGTGGATATTTTTGGATTCTCAACGCCGCTCTGTGGCGAAGCGTACGAGTATCCGAAGGGAACGTACGTCGTGCGCGCACAGCGAAAGAACAATGTGCAGAAATCTCTGACGTTCTCGATACAGTTGGATTGAATCGTCACGGTGTCATGCCTCGGTACACCATGCACTGCGGTGCATGGCACTCGGCATGACACCGTCATTATTATGAATAGTGATAACAAGCAGCGTCATGACCAAGTACGTCGAATGCTATGGTTCATGGCGCTCAGAATGACACCA
>CAZLEW010000112.1:0-2717 GCA_964558635.1 uncultured Candidatus Peribacteria bacterium | reverse complement strand
GCCGCGGCGGAGGTCATCACCAAGTTGGTGCCGCTGGCGGAGAAGATCGTGCAGGGTGGCGGCTTACTTCTCAGTGAGTACCCGTTCATGGAAGGCCCGCAGCAACATGCGTTCCCCGCGCGCAACCGTATCGTGGCGGGGCTCAGCCTCGCGACGGTGGTGGTCGAAGCACATAGTAAGAGCGGCGCGCTCATTACCGCGCGCTTCGCACTCGAAGAAAATCGCGACGTGTTTGCGTGCCCAGGGCAACTCTTTGACCCCACGATGGAGGGGAATCATCGTCTGATCGCACAGAGCCAGGCGCAGTTGCTTCAGTCGGCCGATGATGTCTTACGCGCCATGGGTGTTGTCGCGCCTGCATCTGATCGGCAGGCATCGTTCTTCGTCCCGACATCGCCAGATGAAGCCGTCGTATACGAGGCGCTCACGACGTTGCCGGCAACCATGGACGATCTGACAGAGCGCACGGGGAAAACGGCGGGGGAGTTAGCATCACTCCTAATGATGCTTGAGCTGACGGGCGCCATTGCGAAGGCAGGGGGTGGTTGGGTCCGTAGCTAATTTTGCACTGGCCACTCTGTAAGCGTACGCTTTCAGTACTTTCCCCATTTCATTCTATGGCAACTGCTTCTGCTTCTCCTTCATCCGTCGGTCCTGCACGTCTCGGCGAACTTCTCTCTGAAACGGTCGCGTACTGCAAGGCTCATTGGCAGTCGCTGGCTGTGGGTGTTGTCGTCTTTGGTCTTGTACTAGGTCTTGTTTCGGCATATTTCTCCGATCACGCTGGTACTGCGATGATGCGTGGAGCAGAGCAGCTAGGTATTGATACGGATCGTATGCAGGAGTTGAACAAACGGATTGAAGCAGGGGATGCAGCTGCGCTAACGGAACTGGAATCGATGTTATCAGACCAATTTGAGAACCTCAGTGGTGAGCAAGTTACACAGAAGATGATGGGCCCTTTCAGTGGATATGTAACAACAATGTTGCCAGTGATGGGTGTAGCTGCGTTAATTAGTTGGCTCCTCTTCTTTCTTGGTAATGCGTATTACTCGCTCGTTGCTATTGAAGGAAAAGACGTGGGCGGTACGCTTGAGCGCATGAAAGTCACGTTCATCCCGCTTGTGGGTGTCACCATTTGGTCCGTATTGCGATCATTCGTGTGGATCCCGATTATTGGTCTTATTCCTGCAATTATCCTTAGTCCTCGTTTCATCGCAGCACCACTTATTCTGTTAGCTGAGGGAAAAGGCGTGATGGCGAGCGTGAGTGAAAGTTATGCTCGTACTCGCGGTTACACGGGGAAGATCTTGGGTGATATGATAGCAATGTTCATCATTGTGGGTATTCCGTCGGGGATTATGAGCACGATTTTTGATTCGATGTCGTTCTTCGGAGTTTTATCAGTGAGATTTATCGTAGTTCAGATAGTGTCGCAAGTTATCATCGCGTTCATGACGGTCTTTGCCGTTCGCTTGGCACACACGATTTTGCAGCACCCGCGCGCCTGATCCGTTCGTTCGAATAAAAAAGCCGTCCATGCGGGCGGCTTTTTTTGTCATGGTGAGCCAGCTTGCCCTGAGCCGTGACGAAGGGGACTTATTACTTCTTCCCCAATCCTTCCAACGCCTTCAGCACTTCGATTGGGACCATCCACACCGTCGTGTTGCTCTGGTCCGAGCTTAAGTCGTTAATGCTCTGTAGGGTTCGTAGGTGGAGCGCGCCGGGGACCGTTGCGAGGAGTCTCGCTGCTTCGGCCATGTTCTCTGCGGCGCCGACTTCCCCTTCAGAGTTAATGATCACCGCTTGCTTCTCGCGCTGGGCCTCGGCCACTTTCGCGATCGTGCGCTTGAGCGATTCAGGGAGCACGATGTCTTTCAGTTCGACCGATTGCACATCCACGCCCCACGCTTCGCTCACAGCATCAACAGCGAGCTTGATCCCCTCACTTACCTTCTGCTTCTTCTGTAGCAGGTCGTCGAGCGTCACTTCGCCTACCGCATTGCGCATGGTCGTCTGCGCGAGTTGTGATACCGCGCCGAAGAAATCCTCGACTTCGATGACCGCTTTCGATGCATCCGCAACTTTGAAGTAAATGACGGCGTTGATCGTTACAGGAATATTGTCTTTCGTGATCGCTTCTTGATTAGGAACATCCACGGCCTTCACGCGCACATCGACCTTTGTGAGTTTCTGGAAGACGGGGATGAGGATGTGCCACCCTGGTTGCCACATGCGGCTGTATTTACCCATCGTGAAGATAATGCCGCGTTCGTACTGGTTGACCTGGCGAATGCAGGAAAGCACGGCAATCACGACGGGAATTGCAATCGGGAGAAGGTTGATCGTGTTCATACAGAGAGGGGGGAAGAACGAAGGTGTTGAAGAATACTATCGAAAGAATCCTGCTCGAGCGATGCGCCACCCACGAGTGCGCCGTCGACGTCTCTGCAGGCGAAAATTTCTGCCGCATTCGACGGTTTGACTGATCCGCCGTAGAGCAGGGGAGTTTGCTTCAATCGTTCGGGAAGGGTCGCGCGAATGAATGCATGCATGATCTGAATGTCGGCGGGGGACGCGGTCTTACCGGTACCGATCGCCCATACGGGTTCGTACGCGATCACAATCGACCCATCGATCGTTTCGAGCGCCGTCTCGAGTTGCGCTTTCACCGTGTCCATCGCCATGTTGGTATCGCGTTGGTGTGCCGTTTCGCC
>CAZLEW010000111.1:0-2724 GCA_964558635.1 uncultured Candidatus Peribacteria bacterium | reverse complement strand
TGAAGAGAAGAACTCTCAAACATTCAGTTTCATTTCGCCACGCTCGTGGCCTAACCGCGCGAAAGCGCATTCACCAAGGAGGACACCATGCCCAAGTTGTCCAAGTTGTTTGCTGTAACCCGCTCGTTTCAAGGCGGTGCAACCTTTGAGTCGTTCGATGTCGGCAAATTCGAGAAGGGCGTCGTCGCTCCAATCAAGAAGCTCCTTGCCACCGCACCGCCTGAGTTCATCGGGATTGCGGTGGTGACCTGTGGCGAATATGGCTCGAAGTACGCCGAAGAAGTGAAGTTCGTCGGTAACGAGGACTACAACCCGACGATGAACGACGACGACTTCGGAAACATAAAGTTCATGACCCCGACCACGAAACACCTGTGCGAGGCATTTCCTGAAGATGTTGCATCCGGTCGAGTGGTCCCTATTTTGTGCAGGGATTGGGGACTGAACGCAGGCTCAGCGACCGCAATCAATGCGGGAATCGAGGTGGCACGTCGGCGTGATGCGGACAAGGTCATGGTGTGGAGTCCCGAGATCGATCTCGATGGCTTCATGGTTCATGAGATGCTCTGCCATAAGGAGATATATGCACTCAGGCTCGTTGGCTACATGCGCAACCGCTGGCATCAGCGCCTGCAGTGGATGTTTGCGCAAAACACCTGCGTTATCTGGGATATGGAACTCCTCCAGATGATCGGCGGTATGAATCCAGCGTGTAACGGTGACGGCAAGACCATGGTCTCCACCATCGAGTACGGCGAAGTGCCACTCGCAGGGATGGAGGACATCGAGGCGTACTTTCGTGCAACGGCAGAGCTCGGTGAGTTTGTTCGCTGGGGTGCAGTCGGCCAGCGTCATGTAGCAACATGGAATCTTGCACTCAAGAAGCCGGGCACGCGCGAGTACGACGATAATCTGAAAAAGATTGCTCGTCAGGCTCTCGTGATGGATGAGTACGCGAAGCGCTTCTTTCCACACCTCGAACCCATCGATGTGTACGACCAAATGATAGCAATTGCATCGTTAGCGTAAGCGTTACACCCCACGCGGGAATCCTCCCGCGTGGGAATGAGGTTTGTTCATCAACAGAAGGAGAAGGGAAATGAAATACAAGTACTGGTATGTTTCCAAAAATACGGATGGCACTGAAGTGTTTCTACGCGCCGAAACTGAAAAGGATGCAAATGAAGCGTTCGAGTTTTTCAAGCGTGTACATCCGACCCCGGGAAATAATCCGCCCGTCCGTATGAATCGGATCATAGGGTGGTTGATTTTCCGCACATTCGATTATCATCAGCAAATCGTGTGTGTGCAAAAGCATTCCTTCTCTCTCATGGATTTGGCGTTGGAGTCGTGTCGTCAAAAAGAGCAACAAGGTAAGTAAGGCAGTCACCACGCGGGAATCCTCCCGCGTGGGAATGAGGTTTGTTCATCAACAGAAGGAGAAGGCGAATGAAACTTGTAATTGGTCTTGTGTGCGTCGCGCTCATTGTCATTTTCGCATTCATCATTGCGAAGACGATGAAGATTGAAAATAAAGGGTCCCCTTACGAGGGGAAAGAAAAACTTATTCGGGTGATCTTTTTTCCCCTCATGATTGTCGCTCTGTACATCGCAGTGTCTGTTATTGCGGGTCTAGTATGGTGTCTCTTATGGATTGGAATCACCATAAAAGAGTGCATACAATGGTTCCTTGAAGCACTCTGGACCCCCCTCGTTTTGTTAGTGAACTTGTTGTGAGGGACAGGGATGTCCCACGGGGCTTGCGAGAAATCGCAGGCCTTTTTGTTATACTATTCTTTATGCGAAATGAATATGCAGTGAAGGTGCTTGCGCGCAATCGAGTGGGCGCGCTCATACGCGTGTTTGCAAACTCACCGGAGACCGTGGCGTATCAGGTAGAATCGGCACTCAAGGCGCTTGATCGACTCCTCGCCATACAGATAGATAATCGCCCAGTTTTTTCTCGTATCGATTTTTTGGTTTCAGATGACAACCGCTTTGATGACTCTGACTGTGGACTCACTGCGGAGTACTTGCGTTCGCAAATTCGTCTGCGATATTCGGGGGCACCCGTCTCTGTACTCGATGTGAAGAATGGTGATGTATATTGTTTACTGCTCAATTACGGCATTGTGAATCAACTTGAGGATAGGGTCTCATACAGTCTCATTGTGTCCCATGGTATTGCTGAATATCTGACACAAGAACACATTGAAGCGCTTGTGGCGGCGATGTACTGCAAGGCTCGCGTGGCGGGGCTTGCAATACCTGAAATCGGAGGTCTTGTTGAAAAGGGGAGAATAGAAAATACCTGTGCGCTGTGGCACAACAAGAGTCTGATGACCGTTGGAGGTTTTGATCTTCGTGCAGCACGTCCTGAACGTGTACATCTCAACCTTCACAAAAAAGTAACAGGAGAAAGCAAGGAGAAGGCAGAGAAGTATGGTGATCCTGAAGTGGAATACACACTTGCAGGATGTGAGGAGATTATTCCACTCGTGCATTTCTTGAAATTTTTTGGTCCTTCGGTGGCGATAGTGAAGCCGAGTCAACAGCTTGCGTGGCACGTCGGAGATGAGGGGAATGATGTTACCGCTCATGTGCGACACTTAGCAAAACTTGCTACAAAAGAGGTGCGACAGACACACATGGCATCGCTCGAAAATGTGTCGGTTGATATTTTGGAAAAAGGGATTATCGACCTCCATTCCTCCATCTGCAACC
>CAZLEW010000110.1:0-2747 GCA_964558635.1 uncultured Candidatus Peribacteria bacterium | reverse complement strand
GACGAATACTTTATTAAGAAGGACATGACCATTAAATCCCTCCTTGAGATGGTGGATCGAGTCTTCGCCGATTGGCAATCGATACATCCAGGCAGTAAATAATAGTTTCATAGGCTTCTAACCTGTCATGCCGAGCCTGCCTGCCGGTAGGCAGGTGATCTGTCGTGCAAAAATCGTACCGAGGCATGACATTTATAATCCCAACCACGACATCCACCGTGAAATCCACAGAAAGCCCGGTGGACTAGAAAGAGATGTACTCATGAGGATATCTTTTCGCAGCATCTCTTTGAGTGCCCACAGAGCCCGGATGCGCCCTCGTATGAGCACATTCACTTCGCCCATATCATCTAACGAGCCTCTATAGAGGTTAGCCGAACCAAGGAACGCAATAGAGCTGTCGACGAGAAGGATTTTCGAATGACAAAATCCTGGATATACAAACACTCGAATATTCGACAGATTGCCTTCTGTCATGAGCACCCCAATCGCAAGTGAGTTTGCATGACTATGTAACTGCTTTTTCAGCGGGATGATAATCGTCAAGCGCACTCCGCGTTTACTCAGAGCCACCAACTGAGCGATGACATCAGGATCCGAGAGGTATGCATGCTCTAAAATGACATGTTCTTTGGCTTCTGCGAGCAAATGAAAAAACGTCGAACGAATTTCTTTCGTTTCTTCGGTATTGGTCACAATACGAATCTGCGTGTGCTGATTATCCTGCACCGAACGCGTGAGGAACCTCTCCACGAATCGCGACCCATGGAGCTCAACCATACAATCGTGCCACTCGTAGCGGTACTCATCCGCGATATTCATGCCCGTAAGAAGAAGTGTATGACCATCAATGACGTAAACTTTCGCATGATCGTAGTGCGTCGCATGCGAAATACGAATTCGTGAATGATTCCAAAATCTTTGCCACAATGGATTTGGCGAATCCTTCGTGCCGAGGAAATCGTTGTACAACTCAAAGAAATCTCCCACTGCTTCTTTCATAATTTCAACAACAACACCACGGTCAGCCGCATCAATGAGCCATTGTGCCACTTTGCGCCCTGTTGCATCGTCCTTCCAGATAAACATTTGGATCACGATACTGACCCGTGATTGCGCAATAAGTTTTTCTACACGACGAAATGCCGCACGGCCATCGACGTGCAAACGAACTTCACGATCCCGCGCAATCGAACGTAACGAAACACCTGTTCGCAATACGAAATTTAACTGCATTCGATAGTAGATGCGCATTCCTTGGACCCGTCGCTGCCCTCGCTTCCCGAAAAAATAACGCATTGCACCACGAAATGAGCTCCGAAAGTGGAATCGCGTGATCTTTTGCCAGAAAGAAAACCTCTCAGTAAGCATAATGTTAGTATAGGCCTAAAGCACGGAATCTGGTACAATGGTACGATACCGTTCATGCAGAGCTTTCTCCCCATTCTAGGCTTCATTCTCAGCATCTCGGCCTTTGGCGCCGCAGTGCTCTGGTTCCTGCGTGTACGAGCAGATTCGCGCCGCGAGCAAGAGATTGTGTTTCTTCAGCTCCTTGTGCCCAAAAAGGAATCGCGCGAGGAAAAAGACAGCGAAGCGGACCAGTTTGGTAAAGATTACAAAGAAGTCATCGGCGTGATGGACCACCTGTACCAATCGTTACACGCGTTACGTGACGATAGCTTCAAACGCCATTGGCACGGGCAACCGTTCTTCTCGCTCGAGTTTGCCGCCCTCGCAGGCGAGATTCTCTTCTTCGTCGCGTGCCCACGGTCGTACGCATCACTCATCGAAAAGCAGATCACATCATTCTACCCCGATTGCATCATCGATGAAGTGGAGGATTACAACATCTTCACTCCGACGTCGCATACCTCTGTGAAAGGCCTCTGGCCCAGTAGCGGCAGAGTGTCATCGTTCAAAACATACCAGCACCTCAAAAGCGATCCACTCAACTCGATCACGAACGCGTTTTCCAAATTGAAAAGTGACGAAGGCGCAGCGGTGCAGATCGTCTTGCGCCCAGCAGCATCTGGTTGGCAGAAAAAATTTCAGGAAGAAGCAGCGGATCTGATCAACTCAAAATCAGCAAAGAAAGGCTCATGGTTGAATCCCCTCTTCTGGATCCGCAGTATCGTTGATATCTTCACATCGGACGATGGCAAGCTCACCGAAGAGAAAAACGACGGCAGCCGCGTGTCGCAGATGGTCGAGGAGTACAGCAAGTCGCTCGACGAGAAGGCCAATAACCCCGGGTTCGAAGGTGTCGTACGTCTTGTCTCTTCCGCGAGCAGTCCTGCGAGGGCAAGCATGATTCTCGATGCCGTTGCGGCGTCGTTCGGTCAATTCAACGAAGTGCGCGGCAACGGGTTCACGTCCATCACGATGGAGAACAAGCGGTCGATCCTTGAGCGTTCGTTTCCATGAGCCGCCGTCCACGTTTCGACGCTCCGTGTCGCCTTCGGGGCTTCACCCCTATTCCCCCACGGGAGCTCCAATTGCTTGGACTTCTGTCGCTTGACGTTTCTGAGACCCATCGTCGTTTCGCTCTCCTTCCGTTTGGCCCTTCGTCTTGTCCCGATGTTTCCATCGAGCCTTTGGCTACTATGGCCTCTGCTGACACCTCGCTCCGAGTTATCCTCGTAGTCCTTTCGGACCCAACGCGAGGCCTCCCCAGGTAAGACACACGGCCTTCCCTCCACAACCGCCGGATCTACGTCGCATCCCTTTGATCACAAGAGCTTCGCGGT
>CAZLEW010000109.1:0-2761 GCA_964558635.1 uncultured Candidatus Peribacteria bacterium | reverse complement strand
TAAATTCAGTCCTACAATAAGCCATTGTATCTGTATACAATTTATGATCAATTTCAGAGCGTGCCAACAACGCTGACGCTCATCCTCCTGGCACCAAACTCCCCCGCCCTCCCGCTCAACACTCTCTGCGCACTATTTCTTCGACACTACGGTCTCATGTGAAGCATTGACGGTGCAGTGACATGCGGTACGATCATCTACCTTCTTTCTTTCACTCTTCTTCCATGCAACGCCTCGCCGTTTCGACCCTCGTCGCTCTCTCTGGTCTCCTTCTTGTGACAACGGCCCATGCATCGTACGTCGAGCGTCTTTACGTCACGGACCCTGAATGGAAGACACAAGAACAAGTGGACCAGATCGATGCGCGCACAATGAAGGACGATGCTGGAGCCTCGAAAGCAGAGCGCGCGTTTGATACGACCGATCAAGGCACAGTACAATTTGGTAAGGAACTCATGCTCAAGAATATCCAATTTCAAGCAACAACGTCGATCACCCGTGCAGAGTTTACGGCCATGCTTGTACGTGCACGCTATTCCAAAGAATCGATTAGCTGGTGCTACTGGGATATTACGTCGGTATGGCCACCAAAATTTGAACTCCTCTTCCGCGATGTGCCCGTCGACCACGAATTTGCGCCAGAAATTTGCGTCGCGATGCGTGACGGTCTTGTGCGTGGCTACGGGAACGACATCTTCCGACCCGACGCGCTCATGAGCTTCGCGGATGCCGCCAAGATGCTTGCTCGCAGCAATGGACTCACGCCGTGGGCTGACCAGAGCCACCCAAAGCACTGGTTTGATCCGTATGTTTCTGCCCTTGCCGAGCGAAATGCCATTCCGATGTCGGTGGAACGCATCGAAGAGTGGATCACGCCAGACGAAGCCCGTGAGATGGTACGACGCTTGCAAGAGAGCGATCGCACGAAGACATCGCGCACCGATCGCGAACTCATCACCGCGTGGGAGAAGAAATACGCTCGACCCGTGGTTCGTCGAACCACAACCACTGTCGATCAGCCGAAAGCTCCATTGGTATGGGGTCAAGGCATCATCTTCTCTGGTTCGAAGTCATCTGCCGCCGCGAGCTCAAAGGCAACGGTGCAGACGTCATCAATCAGTGACGACGCATCGTCCCGCCCGAAGGCCTGGTACGAGTTTTAAGCTTCCGACACCTGGACTGAAGAACGTCTCTGAGCCTCTTCTTGTTCCATCTGCAGTAACATTCTTTCATTGATCTGATCCCGTCTCAATACTTCATCAGAAACATCGGGCAACGGAGGCGCATCACTCAATCTCCAGCGAGTGGGGAAATGATGATCTAGCTCTCCTAATAGATACCATACTTTGCCCTTGTACTCTGTAACCACGGTATCCACATCTCCCTTTCCTGGCTCAAGCATCAAGACATCTGATAACGATGCATCATTCACCAATTCCAATGCGCGTTTTTGCGCGTCTCCCTCGTTATCATATCCTTCAGATTTCATCCCCTTATGAGGATCCCAGTGACGCGCTTTCACGATAAACGGAAATTCATGATGCATATCACTCATGCTCCGCCGAACACAACAGAGATTCAAGAGCATTTGACGCATTTCTGCTGTAGCATACCGCCATGGCACAACTTCACGGCACAACGTCTCTCACCCCTTCCACCCAACGCATCGAGCTCTTTTCCGACGGTGTGCTCGCCATTCTGCTGACCCTCCTCATACTGGAAATCCAGGTTCCGTTCCTCGCGGACACCTCTACCCCCACGGTGATCGACGGCATCCTCCGGACGATGCCGCACCTCTTCTCCTTCGCGTTCAGCTTCTTCACGCTTGCCGTATTCTGGGTGAATCATCACAATTTCTTCAGTATCCTCCATAAAACCGATTGGGTGCTGCTCTGGCACAACATGCACCTCCTCTTCTGGCTCGCACTCATACCGTTCTCCACGGCATTCCTTGGCGAGTATCCGGATGTCGCGCTCGTCGCGGCGATCTACGCCTTGAACCTCGCGCTCGCGGCCGGCGCATTCTCGCTCATGGCGAGGCACGCACTCTTCCACGGGTGCTTCACGAACACCGATGTTTCAGAGAAAGCTCGTCGAGCCTTCGTTCGCACATCGATGGTCGGCTCGGGGCTCTACGGCCTTGCTGCGATCCTCTCCTTTGGCAGCGTATGGGTGACATGGGCGCTCGTGCTCATCATCCCGATGTACTACGTCGTGCCGCGACTCCTGCGACGATAAGAACACGTGCGCAGGAGGAATCCTGGGTGTACAATGCAAAACTCTATGAACTCTCCCGACCACTCCTTTGACGACGACATACTAGACCATCTTCAATCGCTCGAACCCACCGTAGAAGACCTTGCTGCAGTAGAAGACGAAGTGCTGCCCGAAGAATTGAAGAAAAAAAACTTGAAAAAAGGACTGGGCAAAGAGGGGAAAAAAGATGACATACAACTCATGCTCGAGAAGTTATGCGAGACGCCGTTACTCAACCCCGAAGATGAACGCACACTTGCGCATTCTATGGCTCAGGGCGATGCAAAGGCGCGCGAAACATTCATCATGGCCAACCAGCGGCTCGTCATCTCCATCGCAAAACGATACCGAGAACTCGGATTAGAGTTTGACGATCTCATTAGCAATGGAAACACGGGACTACTACATGCTGTAAACAAGTATGATGGATCACGAGGATTCAAATTCAGCACGTACGCCACATGGTGGATACGACAAGCGATTACGCGTGCGCTCACAAAGACAG
>CAZLEW010000108.1:0-2771 GCA_964558635.1 uncultured Candidatus Peribacteria bacterium | reverse complement strand
CTCCAGGCCTTGGGAAGACCACACTCGCACACATCATCGCGCATGAGATGGGCTCACAGATGAAAGTGACAACAGGGCCAGCCATTGAAAAACCAGGGGATGTGGCGTCACTCCTCACGAATCTCGCAGAAGGGGATGTGTTGTTCATCGATGAAATTCATCGGTTGCGGCCTGCGATCGAGGAAGTCTTGTACGGTGCGATGGAGGATAATGTGCTGGATATTGTTATTGGGAAGGGGCCGACCGCACGCAGTGTTCGTCTCTCGATTAAACCGTTCACGCTCGTGGGTGCCACTACAAAGGCTGGGGCCATGAGCGCGCCGCTGCGTGATCGTTTCATGCATGCGTTCAAACTTGGGTTCTACGATGTGGCCGATATGCGCAGGATCGTGCTTCGCTCGTCATCGATTTTGGATATTCCACTGCAGGAACGTGCTGCTGATGCCATTGCCACCGCTAGCCGTGCCACGCCGCGTATTGCAAATCGACTGGTGCGCGCGGTGCGTGATTTTGCCCATGCGCGATCGGAAACTGACGTGAACGACGCATGTGTGCGGGCGACGCTTTCGTCCCTTGATATCGATGAGCAGGGGTTAGACGCCACGGATCGCGCGCTTCTTTCAACGATCATCGATTCCTTCAACGGCGGGCCCGTCGGGCTTTCGACGCTCGCTGCCATGCTCGCCGAGGAAGAGGAGACGATCGAAGGCGTGTACGAGCCGTACCTCATGCAACAGGGGTATTTGCAGCGCACAGCGAAGGGGCGGAGTGTGACGAAGCGCGCATACGAAAAAATCGGGAGGGCGATTCCTGAAGGGTCACAGCAACTTTTTTAACTACGCGAGGGCGATCGCGACGTCCCTGTGAGGGGGCAGCGGATGATGATCGTTTTGCTCCGCGTAGTTCTGGAGCAATTGCCGCCGGGAGATCGGGGTGACCCACACGGGTTGTCCGCGGAGGAACATGGGCGTCGAGAAAAACCCCGTCGCGCGACTGGGGAGTGGTTCCGCTCGAGCGAGGAGAAGCGACATCGAGACGATCAAGCTGCAGCACGTCATGCACACAATACTACGCAGATCCGTTTTTAGTGCGAAGCTTTTATTGTTGCGGAAAGCGCAGCTTCAATTATTGAATACATTTGTTGTTCAAATTGTTGCCGAGAACAGCGTTCGGCTCGGGTGCGGCAGAGTGAAGGATCGATCGTGAGTGGTGTTGCAACTGCATTCGTAAAGGCGTCGTCTGTTGCATCGCATGTGATGCCGACGGATGCATCGACAATGTCTGGTGTTCCACCGCCACGAACCGTAATCACGGGTGTGCCGCATGCGAGTGCTTCTACGGCGTTGATGCCGAAGTCTTCTATACCAGGAATGAGGAGGGCGCGGGCAGAGTGGTAGAGGACTCGCAGTGCTTCACCTTCGATGCGTCCCATAAAACGGATATCGCTGCCGTGTGCGCGTGCTTCGAGCATGGCGCGAGCGGGGCCTTCGCCCACGACGATGAGCGGGATCTTCGCCTTACTGCAGGCATCGATCGCGCGTTCAATTTGCTTGTAGACGCGGAGGTTTGCCACAACGAGGAATGGCCCATGTGGAGTTGCGTGTGGCTTTGGCGGTGCTTCAAACCAGAGGTCGTCTGCAAAAGGATGGACCACAGTGCTGCTACGACCCCAGTAGAGTTGGATACGTCGCTCTACGATGGTTGACGCTGCAACGAGAGCAGTTGGGCGGTCTGCGATTGTGGCATCCCACAGACGAAGACGGTGGAAGAGCTGCGATGCGACGACGCGCATGAAAGAGGGGAGTCGCTGTTGGACGGGGAGTGTTTGGTCCCAGAGGTAGCGGGCCGGGGTATGCACGTAACAGACGTGCGCACTGCCTGGTGGAACACGAAGCCCGTGGATGAATGCCGATGATGAACTGACAATCACATCGTAGCCCGTGAAATCCCATGCTTCGACGGCGCTGCGGAAGAAGGGGAGGTAGAGGTGATGGTTAAAGATCCGTGTGAGAGATGCGAATGACTGCAACCGAGATGTGCGAATCCGATGCCTTGGGAACCACTCGCCGAGTGTGCGTTCGTCGTAGAGGAGTGTAAAAATATCGGCTTCTGGATACATAGCAGCCAGCGTGCGGGCTACCTGCTCGGCGCCACCTTTCATCGTGAGAAGCTCGTGGACAATTGCAACCTTCATAGAGCGAGTATAGCGAAGATGGCGAGATGTTACGTACGCTCTATCAAATGCATTTTCTCGGTTCGTGATAGTTTTTTTATCGCGGCTTCACGCTTCCGCACCACAGAAAGCGTAGGGTGTTCTTCGTGATACACGAACGTCACCGGTAGACGTGAGCGGGTGTACTTTGAACCCTTTCCTGCATTATGGAGTGCTTCGCGCGCGGCGAGATCGACGCAGGTGCCCACATAGAGAGAATCATCGCTGCAGCGGGCAAGGTACACGAAGTGGGGCATGACGTGATCGTACAGTATTGTGTGCTTCGCTGAATATCGTGGTCTTTTGAAAATTTCGTATTTTCTCGCAGGCGATCCTCGTCCATACTGCGCTCCGCAACGCGCGGTGTTGATGTATACTTCACATCATGGGTCGGTAGCTCCCGCCTTCGTCCACCTGCGCCCTTTGGGGCTTCGGTGGACTACGGCGGGCAGGCAGTTGGTTGGTTATCCTTCGATTGTTCGTTTCACATCATGGGTCGGTAGCTCAGTTGGTAGAGCAGTGCCCTTTTAAGGCATTGGCCGAGGGTTCAAATCCCTCC
>CAZLEW010000107.1:0-2796 GCA_964558635.1 uncultured Candidatus Peribacteria bacterium | reverse complement strand
TGCCATGATGAGCCGCAACGACGAATGGCTGGGGAGGAGGGATTCGAACCCCCGCGTCTCCGCTCCAGAGGCGGATGCCTTACCACTTGGCTACTCCCCAATTGCCCGAAGATCCTAGCAATCGAAGCGGGATTCCGCCAGTGTTTGACTTTCTATCATGAAAAATGAATTATATACTTATATGAGTGAGACACCGCCCGATGCACCATCTAAACAATTAGTGTTAGTAAACGACAATGAAGATGGTTGTGACGCTCATTATGGACAAGAACCCGGCGAAACATTGGCGAAGGTCATGCTACGACTAACCGCCCTTATGAATACTAATATAGGTTCAAATAGAAAAAGGGTCGTGATACGTCGTACATCTCAAACTGGAACAGTTCGCAAGGAAGGAGAACTCATTGGTCGCAATGATCCATGCCCCTGCGGCAGCGAGAAAAAATATAAGCAGTGCTGCCTTCGAAAGGAGACATAACTATTGAATACTATTTTTATTCACTAAAGACAGGTGTAATGGAGCACGAGGACCCTTGACAAGAGATCCATATAATCGAAAATGGAACTATGAATAGACCCAACCCTGGTAACACCGATGATGATCGAGAAGAGATTGATGATGCTCAATTAGAGGCCCAAATGAAAGAATTACTCGCGCTACTTCCCGCAGATCTAGTCAGGGATTTAAACGCAAGGAGCATTCAATTAGGTAACGAGGGTCTTCTAGAAGGAATTGTCGATCACGTCTCTCGACATCCGGCACTTGTGACAAAAAATCTTGCTTCTCGATTGAAAAATGTGAGGAAAGCCGTTCAGAGGATTGTAAGACAACGTGATCCCACCGCCGTAGTCTCCGATACGGTACGCCGGACAAATACGCAAATCGGCCGCAACGACAAATGCCCCTGCGGCAGCGGGAAAAAATATAAGCAGTGCTGCCTTCGAAAGCAGGCATAAATATTGAATACTTTTTTTGTTCAAACAAAACAGCTATACTATGTTTCGTACTCGCCCGCGCCTGCCTGCCGGTAGGCAGGTAGCTCATCTGGGTCGCCGAGAGCTTGCTCGAGACGCAGAAAATTACACCGCGATCCTTCCATCATCAATTGTTATATCACGTACTCGCCCGCGTAGCTCAGCTGGATAGAGCGCCTGGCTTCGAACCAGGAGGTCGTGGGTTCAAATCCTGCCGCGGGTACCATTCGTCGCATCCTCATCGGATACTCCTCATGGCAAGCCACTTCCTCGTGAGAAATTCCTCATGGCAAGAATCTTCCTCGTGAGATATCCCTCATGGCAAGCCTCTTCGTCATGAGATATTCCTCACGATCATCCTCTGCCCTGCTATCATCGCGCCATGTCGCAGCACAATCCTTGGGAGCGAGAGTATCAAAACCCGTTACTCGTCAGCCTTGGCGATGAGCCGCAGAAGGCACTGCTGAAGTGCTTGAAGTATTTACGACGAAAGTCAGGACTCACACTCCAGGGCTCGCGATCGCTCGATCTTGGATCGGGCGTCGGCAAAAACGCGATCTACCTCGCAAAGAATGGGAGCGATGTCATCGGTATCGAACTCTCGCCGACGGCAATCGATATTGCGAAGCAACGCGCACGAGAGGATGGCGTCCTCGTTGATTTCCGCAGAGGAAGTATTGGAAAAACGTATCCGTTTGATGATGCATCGTTTGATCTCATTCTCGATATCATGTCGTCTAACTCGCTCAATGAGAAGGAACGAGAAACGTACGTACGCGAATCATCGAGAGTCCTAAAACCAGGCGGGCATATGATTATTCGAACCCTCTGTAAAGATGGCGACAAGAATGCGCAGGCATTGCTGAAAATGAAACCAGGGCGAGAGCGCGATACGTACGTCATGCCTGAGATGGACCTGACTGAACGGGTCTTTACCCGAGAAGATTTTCTTTCGACCTACACGCCGTACTTCACGGTGCTGGATCTCGAGAAAAAAACAAACTATGCGCGCGTGAACGGTCGCCAATTCAAACGCAACTACTGGCTTGCGATGCTCATGCGCCCGCACGCGAGCGAAAAAAATTCTTGACTCTCGACAGAAACCTGGAATACTGAGCGACATCCTCATGCAGTTACAGCGCTCCACGCTTGGCATTTGCCGCCCCGTCACAAAGACGGAGGAGCGTTCTGTTGCTGCGTAAGAATATATTCCCTCATCCAGCAACTGACCGCTCCCCCGCAGAGCGGCAATTTTTTGTTTCTTCACATCACCTCTCACAACGCGGCGACCTGCAGATCACGGTCTTCAGTCCGCCCCGTTGCACTTCCACTTTTCACACGCAATTCGAAAGGATACATGTTCCATGGTTGATTCATTTCAATGGTACCTCGACTGTGACGATCGCACTACATCCGCACTCGCAGAAATGCGCACTGAACGAAGAGCGAATGGCACTGCACGACGCCTCCCGGCACTGATACAGGCGATACGTACCTGCGATACGCACGGTGATTCGCAATACCACGGTGCCATCGCGCATTGGATTGCAAGCCTTCACGGTCGTTGCGATCTCACGATCGATCGACGACTGAAACTTCCTGAAGTGCTTCGCGAGGCACTCGGCATTGCCCATCATGATGTGCTTCTCGAAACAAACGGCAAGCTATGGTTATTTCCTCAGGGGAAAAAGACTGTGCTTCTCTACTCCTCAACTCATTCATGATTCCAAGACAACAATCACACTCTCATGGTGGAAGTGCAACGTAGGCACCAGAGCTCTGGAACACCCCTCTCCGGTCACCGGCGGGGGGTTTTCCTTA
>CAZLEW010000106.1:0-2806 GCA_964558635.1 uncultured Candidatus Peribacteria bacterium | reverse complement strand
CCAGCACCAATGGTGAGATGCCCCGGTTCTGATGCCCCTTGCTGCCCCTCAGGTAAACCAACGGCATTCCCCGATGCTTCCATCAAACACTGTGGCACCGTCGCCTCAAGACGATCAAACATCGGAAGCTTCGCGAGGGATCTCGCATTGCCGGGCCCCGGAGGGGCTACACCGAATCCATCAACGATGATTAAGCAGAGTTTGCGCATAGGTAGAAAAATCCTACAGCGGACTCGGTGGCGCGCCAACGCCATTTCTGCTACAATGATTCGATATGCGCGGATTCCATATCCACACCATAAGCCAATACAGTTACCGTCAAACGGTGATCTGGGCCATCTTCTCATGTCTCGCCATCGTTGCTGCCGCTTCAGCCTTCGCGCGTGCAAGCCATAATTTTGCAGCGGCACTCACAGAAAAACCAGATTTGGCGATGTATCTGCTTCTACCAGAAGAAGAAATTGGCCAATCGACACTCCTCCGCGAGCAAGACACCGAACGTGACTACCTCGCAGAAACAAAGGATGGACCAAAGCTCATCAAGCTGAAGAAAGGTGAAGCGGAGTGGTACATCAGCGTGGTCGAACCGCTGCGCGAATGAACGCCGAACGCCCTGGCGGCCCCGAAAAACCGGACGAATCCGTCGTGGAACGCAATTTCGGCATGCTCATGGCGCACGTGAAAAGCCCCAACACCGCGGAATCCATCAGCGGCAACGCCAGCAAGGTGATCATCGACGGCGAATCGTGGGGATGCTATGCGATCAATGGCGTCATCGATGCTCGCACGGGTCAGATAGTGGAATACGGCAATTATGTGCAGGCAACCAACCTCGATCAGGAAGAATTCGGAATCATCATCGCCGTTCCACCCGTACAACTGCTCTTAAAAGGCGTGAGCGACGTGATGATAGAAATCCGGAAGCATGCCAACTGCACGCTATCGCCGAGTTCGATAGAAACCCTCATGCGCATGAAGCCCCTGTGGGACGCGCACTCAACTGCTGCGTCGACCAAGTATATGGCAGCCTATAAGCCTCCCGCGAAACCAGTGGCGGACGCGGACGCGCCCGCGACCGAGGCCGTGAACTATGTAACGTTCATCGACAGATTCCGGAGATTATTCGGCAGGTGACCGTCGCGCGATGATCAGCAACGGAAACACGCCAACCGCATTCCAGATACGCCTCCAACGGGACGGCTGTTTCATGAAACGGTACAACCATTCAAGACCAAGAGAGCGCATCCACAGTGGAGCACGTCGCTGTGTGCCAGCAAGAAAATCGAACGTCCCGCCTACACCCATCGCTACGCGAACAGAGGGCATCGCATGAAGATGTGCATCGATCCAGAGATCCTGTGATGGTGAACCGTATGCAACAAAGAGGAGCGACGCGCCAGAAGCATTGATACGCTGGAGAATTTCCTGTGCGTCAGATTGATCTGGCGAACCAGCATACGTTCCGGCGATTCGCAGATGCATGTTCTTTCGACAAAGTGCATCCGCTGCATCTTCAGCAATACCTGGTGCTGCACCCAGGAAAAAAACGGAATGTGTTTCATCGAGCTCTGTGCACAGTGTCTCGACCAAATCAACACCCGTTACACGTTCTGGTAAGGGCTGCTCTACCCAACGCGCCGCCCAAAGAACCCCCGTACTATCTGGCACATTCAATGCTGTGCGATTCAATACTGCACGAAACGATGCATCTCTGTACGCCTGCACGAGCATTTCATTATTCGGCGTCATCACATGACACTGCGTACTGCCGATGAGCATGTCACGGATACGGGCAGACGCCTCTGCCATCGTCACAACATCGATGGGTACCCCAAGAAGTGTGATGCGGCTCATACACAAGCAGCATAGCAGCCACTCCATAAAATACGCAGCCGCGGAGGGCTGCTGCTGGTACACTCTCGCCATGCATCGTCGCGTCGCAATCATCGGCTTCCTCTTCCTCGCCGCATGTGCTCCTCTGACGGACCGTCACATACAACAAACACCTCCGCCACAGCCGACATCTGCACCGCCTCTCGAAACCCCAATCGACGCTGTCACCATCGAACCATTCGAAGATCCTCTTGCGCCAACGCCAGCCCCCGGATCAATCAACGTCCAAGAGCGTGTGCTCTCGGGCGGTATCCTCGAAATTGGCGCACCCGATGCGGCACTCACGATGACGGTCTTCCTCCATCCTGAATCGCCGTACTCTCAGGAATTTCAACGATCGCGCATGCCGCTTCTGCTCTCGCAGTTTGTACATCAGGGCCAGCTGAAGATGCATCTCTTCATTCTCCCCATCAAGAAGTACGCCGGCTCTGCATTTGCTGCACGTGCAGTCGCATGCGCTGCTCTGCAGAAAAAGGGATTTTCGACGCTGAACACACTCGTACTCAACGGTCGCATTGATCTCACAAACGATGATCTTGCAGAGCTTGAAATCGATAGTGCAATGTACACGTCCTGCATTCGCACAAACACGAACGATCCCCTCGCGGCCTCGGCTATGGCAGCGGCAGCATGGAAGATCACACTCGTTCCATCGTACATCCTGCATGACACCATTGCGGTTGGCCTCCCTACCGAAACAGACCTCACCGAAGCTGTGAAGGCAGCACTGCGCTGATCCTCACGCGCTTCTCACGCGAGGTTTGCCCTGAAAGCAGCGTCACATGAGAAAGCGGCACGTCGCATTCCTGCGCAAGAAAACGTCGTAATGCTTCATTCGCGGCGCCATCCTCTGGCGCGGCGGCGATATCGATTTTCCACGCACCATCGGCCATCACTCCTTTCACACGCGTCA
>CAZLEW010000105.1:0-2832 GCA_964558635.1 uncultured Candidatus Peribacteria bacterium | reverse complement strand
GGGGTTTTTCTGTGTGTGAGAGAATAACGGATAATCGTTTTATTATAGCAGAAATATGATGATTTGTGGAGACAAATCACTCACACTCCACCACCTCCATCTCCATCGTCCGTCGATGACCATCTACACTGCCGAGAATCAGCGAATAACGGCCAATTATTGAAGGTGTAAAGGAAAATGACTCGCCAGGGAGTACCCAATCTTGAAACCTGTCGCTATTGCCATCGGGGAACTTCATCCCCCGCACCACAAACGATTGTTCCGATGTAATCGTTAGCGCTTCGCGGACGGGTTGCGTATGAGGTACGCCTCGCGTGAGGATCGTCGATTTCGTAATCCTCTGCTGACGCGGGCGATCCTCAGCACATTGGCCCATGAGCGTCGCATCACCGAGACGCTCGAACCGCACATTAATTTTTCCTTTTTCACGCAGAGCGATCGTCGTGAACGCACCGAGGCTCAAATCCATGTCACGCCCCTCGATAAATGGACCGCGATCGTTAATACGTACCGTCACGCTCTTCTTATTTTCCACGTTCGTCACCTTCACCAGGGTGTTGTACGGATACGTACGATGTGCGGCAGTCATCGCATACATGTCGAAGGTTTCGCCGAATGCAGTCCCCTTCCCGTGAAATTTTTCAGAGTAGAGCGATGACTCGTGAATTTCTTCGACGAGCAGTTGATCAAGCGTGCGCATAAACTCGAGTAATTCAGCTTCTGACAGTGGCTTTTCCATGTTTCCCTCTAGCGAAGCAATTGGATACTTCTTCATCCACTCTGCAAGATTTTCAGGGACGATGTCATCGGGAGCGGCAACACTGCGCGTACGCAGTAACCAGGTCAGCGCAACATCGAGCGTCAACGGATCGTTCGGATGAAATGCCTCCGACTCGTCGCTGATGAGCCCACGTGATGCGGCGAAGTCGATCTCTAATGATCCGTTATCAGGACGATCCGGCAGATCGATGAACGCACTCTTCGCGGGTTCAGCAGGACGACGCAGACTCTGCCACATGAGGAGAAAACCATCGCGTCGAGTGATCGCAGGCGTTGCAGCAACTGAGAAGAGTGGTACGAATGCCAGTGATACAAACAGAGATGCGTAGAGCTTCACAGAAGCAGCCTAAGAATCCCCCTGCAATGGTCAAGAAGAATCACTTAAAGTGCATCCCACCCGTAACCCCGAACAGTGCTAAAAGCAGTGCGAATCTGCTCTTCTTGCAGGGTCTTGAGGGTTGCAGGGCCTACGGTCCCCGCCCCCTTCGAGGATGGACTTGAGATGACACCGCGAGCAATTTGGTATGCAGCAACGCTCTCGGTTGTTGTAGGTCCGAACACACCATTCACCTTGTCAACCGGGAAAAAACCAACCTGCGAGAGGAATCGCTGAATATCCTCAACACCGTCACCACGGTATCCTTCTCCAACTGTCGTGGCGACAAGCGAATCATTCTCGTGCAATCGATCACGTACGCGCTTTACGAGGAGTATCCCCTGAGCAATCGTGCGACTGCGCTCAGTGCGAAGACGATTGGCAATTGCAGATTGTGTGATAGGCCCAATGATCCCAGCACCAGGGCTCGTGGCATCGGCGATGAGTTGGGCCTCACGCTGAAATGCCATAATTGCAGTGCGTACGGCTTCATCGTACTGACCATTCGTGCGCCCCCGGTAGTACCCCATAGAACGGAGCAAGCGTTGGGCGGATGTAATATCGAGCTTACTCGACAGTTCACTCACGAGTGGCACGCCCATATCGCGACCGAATGTGCGAACGGATGCCATGAGCATTGATGCCGTTGCGGCATCGAGCACATCTGTCTGCACGGGTAATCCCCTATCACGCTGGAATCCCTCGAGTGCCGCCTGCGTCTTTGGTCCAAAGAACATCGAATGATCATCAACCAAGTAACCAAGTGCACGGAGATGATCCTGCAAAAACGCGACAGAGAGACTCGTGTCGCCAGCCCTAGGCTCGACATCGACAAGGCCATTCTGGATCACGTTAAAAGGACGCAAGCGATCAAAATCCATCGTAATACGATCGAGTGAAAAATCAGATGCAGGAACGACAGTCCCTTTGGGGTACACAACACCACGCACACGCTTTACACCAAAACTGAGAGCGCGGGCGAGCCCCTCTTCACCGTAACCAGCCCACACATCGATCCGGTGAATTTTCCCTTGTTCCAACACTTGAATTGCGCCTCCACGATCATGAACCTCCAGCACGCCAAGCCCCGGAACTTGTACTTTGGTCCCAAACGCGTAGCTCGGCGGGGCAGCCACCATCCCAACATACACGGGCGTACCATCTGCGCCGTGGGTTCCGTTTCCGTTCAAAATTTTATCGGCCACGAGACCTCCCTTCACATAACAACACTGTCCTGGGAGCGGCGAATAATACGCTGTGAGAACGAAATCTACTTCCTCAGGTACTAAAACTCCCTCTGCAGATACTGGGAGAGATGAGAGGGTAAGACAGACGAGGAGAGCGCTGGAATATATTTTGTGCATGACTGTGTGTCTGAAAGGAACGTACAATAGTATATCAAAGAACTAAATCTCATGCCCGTGCGAAGGAATGACGAATGATCAATATCATGGGGTAATTATGCTACGAACAACGTATGTTCGAGCCGAATACCAAATGAACCAGGAATATACACCCCTGGCTCAATGGTAATAACATCGCCAGGCGCAAGAACATCGCGTGACTTGGATGAGAGTGTCACCCCTTCGTGAATATCGATTCCGAGCCCATGCCCAAGAGCATGCGTAAAAAATTCTTCACAATTGTCCGACTTCAGTACGGCACGGGCCACTAGA
>CAZLEW010000104.1:0-2864 GCA_964558635.1 uncultured Candidatus Peribacteria bacterium | reverse complement strand
GGAACGATGTGATGCCATGATCGGCAAGAAGATCGTGATGACCTTCTTTGTTGCGCGGAAAAACAAACGATCGAAACGAGAGGTTGTGCTTCCTGTGAATGTCCGCCGCCCGACCGATATCGTCTTTTGCAGATTCGCGATCAATCTCACCGTACAGCGGATGCGCGTACGAATGACTTCCTATCTCGTGACCGACCGACGACGCAGTGATGCGCGTAATGAGACCACGCGCGTCGAACCATGCGGTGTCTTCACCATGCTCCCCCACTTCAAGAAGGTGTCCGACAATTGCCCACGTAGCAGGAACACGGTGGCGCTCGAAAAGTTCGATAAGTCGAGTTGTTATCCCTACCTCCTCTCTGATGCGGGCTATGTCTGACGGGAAGAGCTCCCGATCCACGAGGCCCCAGGCATACTCGTAATCGATGCTGATGATGAATGAGCCTTTGCGTTCGGGTAGAGGGGCCATGGAGACAGTATAGCAAGTAGCAATTGGCAATGAGCAATTAAGAAACGAAGCGACCTGTCCCCCCAAGGAGCCTACGGAGCGCGACTGGCGCGAGTCGAGCGGCGAGCTAGCAAGCGAGACCGCGTGCTCCTTGGAGGGAGCAGGGAGCGAAGTTTATATAACTTCGACAGACGATGTTGCACTTTCAATTTCCTCTATAACCCCAGCCCCCTCCTCCGCCAAGGCTTCGGTGGGCAGGCCACTCGGAAATTGAAGAATGACAACATCATCGGGGCCCGGTGTGAGTCTCGTAACGCGGTTTGAGAACCGCACCGATGACGATGCCATAATGATGGTGTCCTCGGGAATGGTGAACCGCTCCCTGCTCTTTTTTCCGCGAGCGTAATCAACGAAGAGATGCCAGCGAGAGAGGTCCACATCCGACAACGAACGATTCTCAATCTCGATGTATCCTTTCTCACCCATTGAGATTGTTTTCACGCGCACATCTGCAGGAAGAACCGTGACGATAACTTTGTCTTTGTGTTTTTGATGATCGCCATAGACCGTGAGCACACCAACATATGTGCCCGGTTCGTAATACGTGTGAAGCCGCTCTTCCCCTTTGCCTTTTGATCCGTCGCCGAATGACCACTGATATCGTGCATTCGATATCCGCACGTTCTTGTCGGTCACGGCATAGCCTTCGAACAACACATCCCCTCCTGCGACTGCAAAAAGATCTTCTCCCGCGTACGCAAACACCACCTGTTTGTATCCTCCGGTCGTCACGCTTTTCTTTACCGTCGAAGTCGTACTCGTCCCCGCCACAGTTCCGGTATCAGTAGATGTCGTAGCGTTCATCGCCTTAGGCGTCGGAATGCCGGTGAGCCATGTCGCACCTGCCTGCGCAGACAGGTCGAGCTGACGCTGTGGGGTATCTTTGGTTGTGTTATTCCCGCCGATCGCCTCCCAATTGCTTCCACCGATGACGGTGTCGACGATCACCATATCGCTATCCAAAAGCTTGAGCGTCTCACCCACATTGGCGAGATCGCCGGTATAGATTTTGTCAGCAGTAACACCCGGCGCGCTGTCATCATCGGTGCGTTCCATGATGTAGAACCCTCCTGCGGGAATACTTCCAGAAAGCGAGATGAGCGGAGCGCCGTCTTCGGCGGCGAGCTTCCACCCAGCAAGCGAGATTGAATCCGCCCCATCGTTGTAAAGCTCGAGCCACTCATCGCTTGCTGATGCGAAGCCACCCATCCATGCGACTTCATTGATGACAACAGCCGCATTCGCAATCCATGGGATTGTGAATAAGAGAATCGCTGCGGCAATTATAAGAAAGATACGACCCACCTTCGCCCCACTCCGCCTTTCAGGCTTCGTAGGGCTTCGGCGTGGCGAAGAAAATGCTCTCATGTGGGAGAGCATAGCGAATGGATGGTAAAGGAAATCTAAATTTACAAAAAGACAATCGCCGCCCTGAAGGCCAGGACGGCGAAGTGAAGAGAGCGAAGATTGAAGGGTCAGCCTGCCTGCGCCGAGGCTTCGGCAGGCAGGGAAACCACGGTGCGCGCCCGCTCTCTAAGGCCCGAGGCGCCTGCAGACTGCCAACCGACAAACATCTGACTGTCGTCAGTATTCCAAAGCACCCTGGGTACACGGCCATTTTCATCGCGCGAACCAGCGCAAAGAGTCTCGTGCGCTACGTCGAGATGGTTGCCCGTCTCCGTGAAGAACATGAGCTCGTAAAGCAGGCGTTCGAGAAGTGTCATTGTGGGAACCTTAGACTTCTTCAAGAAGTTGGCGGATTTGTTGATATTGTCTTTGTCCGCTTCCCCATGATTCTTAGTCCAAATCGCATACGGGACTACGGTGTTGCTACGCTCGTCCTCGAAGCCCGCCCTGTCGAAATCATTGTAGCTAGACAAGACAGTGAAGTGTTCCCCGAGAACAGTGAAAACTTGCTTCACTCTCACCCTCGCTGCAACAACAATCAAGCGGTCCAACCCTTTGGCACGATCGGAGATACCGAGGAAATCGGGGCTCAACGTGATGCCAAAGTGTCGCTCGTACAGATCCTTCCAGCGGGTCAACTGACTTGCGGTATCCATGGGAACGATGAAAGAATCTTCCCCCCGGAGGAACCGTTTTGCCTGCCACGGAGTGATGCTGCCATTGCCGAGCTTCTGCGTGAAATCGAGAACGATGCCGAAGAGGTCTTCGCCTCTCGGGCTGCCGAGCGTGCCGGTAGGCATGGTCGGTGTCCTTTCTGCCCTTACGGGCGTTTCCTGTTTCAACCAAAGCGGTAACGCATCAGCACAATGCTGAAGCATCCCGCTTTTTGACTTCTGCGAGAACAGTACACTAAAAATACAAAACGTCAATATCGTACCCACCGGCAAAA
>CAZLEW010000103.1:0-2909 GCA_964558635.1 uncultured Candidatus Peribacteria bacterium | reverse complement strand
TCCTGTAGTGATACCAACGGTTGTTCCGCAGCTCCTGCCTGTGACCGGTCCTTCCTTGCCAGCGCCAACCCCCGATCTTCAGCCGATCTTCCCCGTGCAGCAGCAAAATCCAGCGACGGGGTACAAACCTACTACATCTGCGCCTGTACAACCGACCTACACGCAACCGATTCAATCTCAACCGTCGTACAGTCAAAACCCAACGGGATCACAGCCAGTAAGCTCCGATGATATTGGATCATTTCCGTCACCTGCCGATCAAAGCGATAGTTATTTTGCCATTGGCATTCCGTCGCTTGGTATTAATGATCTGAAGGTCTCACACCCAACGAACGTTGCCACGCAGCAAGGCCTTCTCGCACCGTTGCAGTATGGTGTCGGTCACCTGTTTAGTTACCCTGGGAATGGTGGGACGATCCTCGTGTATGGTCACAGTTCGGGATATTCGTGGGATGTCTCTGAGTACACGAAAATCTTCCGTCAGATCAATAAGTTGAAGCCAGGCGATAAAGTGTACATCGCGTATGGCGGCAAGACGTTCACCTACGAAGTGACATTCTCGCAGACGGTCGATGCGACCGATATGTCTGCCTACCAGAAGAACAATGGCGAGGAACTGCTCCTCTACACGTGTTGGCCACCGGATGACGTAAAGCAGCGGTATTTGGTGCATGCGAAGCCTGTTTCATGAAAGACACCCCTTCGGGGTTTCTCTCATGAGCTCTCTTCCCAACAATGAACCGCTCCAGCGCGGCAGAGCCGACGCTTCGCGTTTTTCTTATTCCTCAATAATAATGTCGAGTCCTCGCAGCAGCGCCGCCGCTTCCGGCAACGAGAAGGTCGCTTTCTTAATTGTGTTGTTCTTAAAGTCGATCGAGTAGTTGAACGCACGTTTAAAGTTTGCGCTGGTTAGGTTCGTGTTCGAGAATATGCAGCCCTCGAAATCAGTTCCTTCCATATTTGCTTTCGTACAATCAGCTTCGAGGAACGACACTTCTTTAGCGATGCAGTCCGTAAGAACAAAACTCGGCAGTTTCAAAAAACTAAAATTCGATAGCGTGATATCGCACGTAGAGAAGCTTAAAGCGCGGAGATGTGCAGCTTTCGTCCAATCGACGCCGATCACTTTCGAATCTGAAAAAGATGTCTCTAGAAACGAGCAGTCAACAAATTTTACAGCACTTACCATTGAATGTTTAAACGTGCAGTCGACGAATTTGCATCCAGTAAACACACATTCGAGAAATCGACATTTTTCGAATGTACACTTTTCGAAGGTTTTCTTCGCAATATGTTCCCCGCCGACAGTACGTTTGGAAAATATTTCTTCCGCATATTGCTGTTGATTATCAAAAACGTTCATGTTCATAGTATAACGTATGACGTACGTTTCCCCTCTCCAAGTAAGCGTATGGGTTGCAGGAGAGGGGCTCGGGGAGAGGTTCGTACTTTCAATTCCCAATGCGTCTCAAAATCTCCTTACTGACAAACTCTTTGGGACGCCCGTACTTGAGGCGGCTGAGCTGCTTGAATGCTTCTGCGGCTTGCTCGTCTTTGGTGTAGGTCTTATCAAGCCATGGCCTCGGGACTTCGATGCTGAATGGGCGGCTTGGTTGGCCATCGATGCAGAGTTTCATCGATCCTTTGAACGCATCGACGTTGACGAGGTCTGATTCGGTGAAGGTGGGTGCCATTTCTTTTGCGCATACTTCGGCGTCTTGCGGGCCGATTTTGTAGAACATCATCGAACCGACGTTGCCGAAGACCGCACCCTTGAGCGATACGGCGCCCGCGAGCTTGCTGTCTTTTTCCAATTGATCGATGTACTGGTGCGCGAGGATGAGGCCAAGACGGTATTTGCGCGCTTCGGAGAGGATCGATTCGATCGAGGGTGTGACGAAGTTTTGGAATTCGTCGATGTAGAGGAAGAAATCTTTGCGTGCTGTACCCGCTTCACGTTGGCGGCGCATGGCGGCTACTTGGATTTTGTTGACCACCATCATACCGAGCAGAGTTGAGTTGATATCGCCGATGAGGCCTTTCGAGAGGTTCATGAGGATGATTTTTCCACTATTCATCGCATCGCCGACATCGAAGCTGCTTTTGGTCTGACCCACGATATTGCGGATTAAGGTGTTGGTCGTAAATTGTCCGAATTTTGCCGCAAAGTAGGGGATCATCTCCTGCTTTTCACGTTGGCCCGTCTTGGCCATTTGGTTTTCCCAGAAGCTGCGGACGATCGGGTTTTTTACTTTCGTGAGTTTGTACTTTCCCCATTCATCATCGGTGAAGAGTCTTACAAGGTCCGTGATGGCGCCACCTTCCTCTTGGTCTTCCATGAGTGTTAGACAACCGTTACGGAAGTAATCTTGAATACGCGGACCGAAGATTTCTTCGCCGAACATTTTCACCATCATGTTCATGGCGTCGAGTGCAATGAGGTCGCGCTCTTCTTCTGATTTTCCTTCGAGCAGGTTTAGTCCCATTGGGCGCTCCGTATCTGCCGGGTTGAAGTAGATGACGTCATCGGCGCGTTCTCGAGGGATGTACGGGAGGAGGTCGTCGATCAGTGAGCCGTGTGGATCAACGACGCACACGCCTTTACCATTATGGAAATCCTGACGCGCCATGAGCTGGATAATGGACGATTTTCCCGTACCGGTTTGCCCGATGATGTAGAAGTGACGGAAGCGATCTTCGTTCTTCATGAAGATGTTCTTCTTTTCGCCACGGTAGGTATTTGTCCCAAGGAAGAGGCCATCTTCGGGAATATTCTTCGGTCCTGGGGCGACTTTGAAGTTCTGCCATTTCACCGTTTCAACTTTGTTGTACTTACTGTGGGGCAAGTGGAAGACGCTTGCGAGTTCGGCAGTGCCAAAGAGGAACGGTTTTGATTGAAGTAGTTCCGT
>CAZLEW010000102.1:0-2918 GCA_964558635.1 uncultured Candidatus Peribacteria bacterium | reverse complement strand
TTCGTGCACCGTCGCACCGATGCGCACGATGCCATCGAGGTCGAGATCCTTCAGCTTCGCTTCGCCGACGTTCGGGATGTCGCGCGTGACGGTCTCAGGACCGAGTTTGGTTTCACGGACGTCCGTGATGTAGCTCTCGATGTGGATCGAATCGAAATCACCGTTCGCAATCACGCGATCGCTGATGATGATGGCATCTTCGAAGTTGAAGCCCTGCCACGACATGTACGCGACGAAGAGGTTCTGACCGAGCGCGAGCTCGCCACCCTCAACCGCGGCACCGTCTGCCAGCGTCTGACCCTTGTGCACTTTCTGGCCATGGCTCACGACGGGACGAACGTGGAAACACGTCCCTTGGTTACTGCGGACGAATGTCCCGAGCTGATACGTAATTTTGCGGCCCGAGCGATACACAACGCTGATGTGCGATGCATCGACCGACGTAACTTCGCCATCATCCTCCGCAATGGTTGCATGACCCGAGGCGCGTGCGGCGATGCCTTCGATACCGGTCCCCACGAGTGGTGCGTGCGGCTTGATCACCGGAACAGCCTGACGTTGCATGTTCGTACCCATGGATGCGCGCGTGTTGTCGTCGTGCTCGAGGAACGGAATGAGACCCGTCGAGATCGAGAGAATCTGCTTCGGCGACACGTCGATGTGCGTGACATCGCGGACGTGCACTTGGACTGGCTCGTTTTGCTTACGAGCGGCGACGCGCGTTTCAAGGAATTCACCAAATTCGCTGAGACTGCCGGACTCCTGCGCCTGTGCGATCACGAGGCGACGCTCTTGTTCGGCGTCCATGAAGATGACTTTATCGGTGACGTACCCACGCACACGTACATCTTTGGCGCCACTGTGCTTGAGGGCAGAAACAACCTGCTGCGCGAGGCCCTTCGTATCGATGACGTCTCCTTCTTTCGCGATGATCTTGCGACCATCCTTCGCCACTGTATCGAGCATGCGACCGACGAGCTTGTCTGCATCGAGCGCGACCGTGTGCTTCACCTCTTTATACGGGGTCTCGAGGAAGCCGTACTTGTTGACGCGCGAGAAACCAGCCAAGTGCACCACGAGACCGATGTTCGGACCTTCTGGTGTGGCAATCGGACAGATGCGACCGTAGTGACTCTGGTGGACGTCGCGGACGTCGAACGACGCACGCTCGCGCGAGAGACCACCCGGGCCCATCGCGGAAAAACGACGCTTGTGTGCAAGTTCTGAGAGAGGGTTGGTCTGATCCATGAACTGCGAGAGCTGCGAACTGGCGTAGAACTCGCGCATGGCAGCCGTGATCGGGCGGCAGTTAATGAGCTGGGTGGGGGTCACGGTCTCTTGATCCATCACCGTCATACGGTCTTTCACGATGCGCTCGGTGCGCACGAGACCGACGCGGTACTTGTTCTGCACGAGCTCGCCGACGCTGCGAATGCGGCGGTTGCTCAGGTGATCGATATCGTCCGGTGCACCTTCGCCGTTATTCAAACGAATGAGTTCGCGGAGGATCTCGATGAAATCTTTCACCTGGAACACGCGGTGTGCTTCGTCGCTTGGCGTATCAAACTCGAAACGGCGGTTCATCTTGTAGCGGGCGATCGTGCCCATGTCGTACTTCTTGAAGTCGAAGAAGAGACCATCGATGAGGCTCTTGGCGTTCTCTGGCGTGGCGTAATCACCCGGGCGAATGCGGCGGTAGATGCTCTGGTAGGCATCCTCGACAGCAGGTGATGAATCCTTCGCGAGGGTCAACCCAATGAAATCCTGTGCAGGCTTGAGATCAGCGAACAGTTCGCGGATCTGCTCGTCGCTCGTGTACCCGAACACGCGGAGTAACTGTGTGACGGGGATTTTGCGCTTGCGATCGATCTTGCAGGTCATGATGCCCTTGCGATCGGTCTCGACTTCGAGCCAGACGCCGCGCTTGGGGATGATCTTCGCTGCGTGGTACTTCGGATACTCCGGCATGGACGCAAAGAACACACCTGGCGAACGAACGAGCTGGTGCACGACCACGCGCTCGATACCGCCAACGACGAACGTGCCGCTATCGGTCATGAGTGGGATGCTGCCGAGGAACACGTCTTGCTCTTTAATTTCACCGGTCTCCTTGTTAATGAGCTGCACGTGACCTTTCATCGCGGCCTCGTAGGTGAGGTTACGGCGCTTGCAGGTTTCCGGATCGTACTTTGCGGGGTCAAACGTGTGGCCGAGGATGCGCAGTTCCATTTTCTTACCGCTAAAGTCCGTGATCGGCGAAACCTCCTGAAGCATCTCCTGCAACCCTTCCGTCAAAAACCAACGGTAGCTTTCGATTTGCATCTCGATGAGGCTCGGGACGTGCGAGATACCCTGGTCGTCGACCAGGAAGACGCGATCGCCCACAACTTTCTTTGGCTGCAAATGAGCGGGCAAATGCTTGAGCGACGCAGGAATACGACCTGCAGGCGCCGACATATGCGGAATCACATTCGGCAAAATGCCAGGAGGCACGTCGAGCGCGTACTTCCCACCAGATACAAACGCACTCTTCTTGGCAGGAGCCTTGCCCTTCACAGGCGCCTTCACTGCAGCAGGAGCCGCTTTCTTCACCTCAACTTTTTTTGGTGCGGGCTTTGGGGCCGCTTTCGGGGCAGCTTTCTTTGGTGCAACTTTTGTTGGAGCAACCTTCTTTGGTGCAGCCTTTTTCACCGTCGGCTTTGCCGACTTTTTGGCTGCAGGCTTTACTTTCTTGACGGGCTTCTTGGCCATACGAGTGAGGGGGACCCGACTTCGTCCGCCTGAGGCGGACTTCGCCAGGGTGAAATACAGAAACAGCCCTGCACGTAACCGCCGATC
The DNA here is from genome assembly GCA_964558635.1 of uncultured Candidatus Peribacteria bacterium. Taxonomy (GTDB): domain Bacteria; phylum Patescibacteriota; class Gracilibacteria; order Peribacterales; family Peribacteraceae; genus DALYDP01. The sequence goes on along the minus strand of CAZLEW010000102.1, from coordinate 80 downwards.
ACCGCAGAAATCTGCGAAAATAGGACGGTCAGGCAGCGCTCACAACTCAATCGTAGCCAGCTGTTGACGGGGGTATTGTA
>CAZLEW010000101.1:0-2978 GCA_964558635.1 uncultured Candidatus Peribacteria bacterium | reverse complement strand
TCAAGATTTCGAATTCCTTCAACGCCTCTACGAAACGTTCGTTCGGAAGGCAGCCCAGTTCCTCTGTGATTTTCGTGAAGAAGGCACGGGTTTACCACTTCCAAGCTATGACCCGTGGGAAGAACAACGCGGTGTCTTCACCTATACCATCGCAACTGTGATTGCTGGCCTTCATGCAGCAGCACAGATGGCTCAAATGCTTGGTCACAACCTTCATTCCGAGCGCTACCACACCGTTGCAGATGAAATGAAGCAGGCACTCTTCTTCCACCTCTACGACGAGAAAGAAGGTCGTTTCTTGAAAAAAATTGTACGAAAAGATGGTAAGACCATCGAGCGCGACACGACGCCCGACGCATCGATCACCGCACTCTGGAAACTCGGCGTTCTGCCCATCGACGATCCTCGCATCGTCTCGACGATGGAAGCCCTAGACCGGATGTTAACAGTACACACGCCTATTGGCGGCTGGGCACGATACACAAACGACACCTACCACTTCCCTGGCCAACCTACGACCGAAGCCACGGGCAACCCATGGATCATCACCACACTCTGGAAAGCGCAGTGGATCATCGCTCGTGCGCGTTCAAAAGATGACCTCGCAGCGGCACGTACACTCCTCGATTGGGTCGTGGCATCTGCGACACCCACGGGCATCCTCGCAGAGCAACTTCACGCCTACACAGGTGAGCCACTCTCGGTCGCGCCACTCACATGGAGCCATGCAACATTTGTTGAAACTGTGTTGCTCTTTGCAGAGGCGGAAGCGGCGCTCAACAATGCAGCCAGACCATGATCGAGAAGACGTGCGACACGACACAATGAATGATACGATGCACACGTGTCATTCTCACGGTACATCATTGGCATTCTGTTCGTGATCATCACTCCTCTAGCCTGTCATGCACAGGAGATCATCGAACAACCGGCCGAGACACCCGTCCTCGATCGACTTCAAGCACTTACAGAGAATGCGCTACCACTACAAGACATTCTCGTAACCGAGAAAGAACGCACAGTCTGGGCAGCAGAAACAAAACGCTACGCTGAACGATCATCCGACTTGCGGAAGCGTTGTCGTGAAGAAATTAAAAAATCGAATCGAGATACGATCGTCACAACGTCGGCACGATGCCTGCGGAGCGATCTCCTCCTAGAGGTAAGTCATACTCGCAATGTACGCGATACTTTCTTGAGGAAAAAAGGAATAACTGAAGACGCTATAAAAGAAGCAACGGCTGCGATCGATGCGTGGCTCGATGCTGCGACATCGATCATTGATGGGATCGATGCAGGGGTCTTCACAACGGTCGATACCTTGAAAGCTGCAAAGAAAAACCTTCACGTTGCCTACCGCCTGCCCATGAACGATGCCCTCATGCGCCTTCGGACATCCCAGGCAACCGCCGTTGCATCGGCCATTGCACTCATCACGCTCGAAGCGGTCCACCACGAGTATCACCCCATCCTCGATACCGTTGTTCCATGTATTGAACATGCGAAAGAAACACTCCTTGCAGGGGCTCGTTCGATCCGTGATTCTTCGCTCTTCTTCACAGGAACAACAGAGTTACGCACATGCATCGAGATGCTGCACGACGCGGGCCAGTAATCGGGTGGTACTTGCTATTTTATAGTTTTATTATGTAAAAATATATCTACACGTCAGTGCTCACACAAAAACAACTAGCCACTCGCGAAGGGAGGGCATACCGTTCACAGTCCCTATGAGTTCTCCCCGTTTCCGCCACAAGGTCGAACGTACCAGGAACAAGCATTCCAGGGCTGTATATAGCGGAAATACCATTATTATTCGCCTTGCAAAAAACCTATCCCGCACCGAGGAACAGGAGCATATCCAGAACCTCCTGCGGCGTATGGCACATCTTATTTTGCTGGATCGTGAGAAAACCCTCATCGACCCATTCCGCCCCGTTCTCGATGGTGCATCATCGGTGAAACTCACGATCGGACGGAAGATTGTGACGTTTACATTGCGCCCAGGGGAAAAAACAAAAGCTGTGCGTGTGCGCGGAGGATGGAAAATTAGTGTCAGCCCTGGCATTCGACGCCGCTCGCTTCATCGGTTTCTCTGGTCACTCGTGTCACACGACGCCGACTCCTACCTCACCTCTCTCCTTCACAAGCTCAATAGCAATACATTCCGCGCACGCATCACACAAACGACGGTTCGGTTCGCCACATCCCAATGGGGCAGTTGTGCACCACGCGGGCGCATTATGCTCAATACGGCACTCGTTTTCTTACCACCACGGCTCCAGCGCTACGTCATCGTCCACGAGCTCGCGCATACACGGCGTGGCGACCATTCCCCCGCGTACTGGCGCGAGGTCGAAACAATGTTACCAAGCTACGCAGCGGACTACCGCGACTTGCAACAGTATCGCCTGCCCACGATCTGAGAATACAGCACAAGACACCTGCATTACTGCTGCTTTTTTAGGCGATAGTGCTGGCTGGGACTTTCCTGCTCTTGCACGAGGCCATGCGTTGCTTTTTTCAAGGCGTCCAAACGATCGTCGCTCTTGATCGTGCGATCGCACAATGCCTGGAGCCCAGGAGCAAACGTATCGAGCTCAGGCAAACACTGCCCTATCCGCTTCGCGCGACGCAGCATGCTCTGTTCATATGCGCTCAAATCATCGATCGACGCAGTGATCGCCTCCTCCGCGGCAGGTTCATCTTCTGGTGATGCAGGGTACCAATAACGAATCAGTGCATCACGATCGCTAATATCAGGGCAGATGTTCATCTCGCCTCGGGCTTCACGTTGCGCACAATCCTTCATCACACTCCACCGCATGCGGCGCATCAACGATTGATTCTCACGATCCTCCATCGCCCGTTCAACGCCATCACCAGTCACACTCCCCTCGAGCGGTACATCGAGCGATGACGTCGTGACAAGCGGAAACGCCGCAAGGAGGCTAAAGAGCCCACCGAGGATGTATGTG
>CAZLEW010000100.1:2451-2984 GCA_964558635.1 uncultured Candidatus Peribacteria bacterium | reverse complement strand
GGAACCAGCCGCTGCCCTCATGGCAGCGGCATTTTTTAGATTCGCACCGCAGGCGACCCTGTATCTTTCTTTCCCTTTCGCAGCGCTTCGCGTGCTGCACGTGCAAGCTCTTCGTACTTGCCCTTCAGCTCCAGTAATTCCGCCTCCGTCAGCTCTTCGAGATCCAGCAACACCGTATGCGCATCTTTATCGGCGCGGATCAGCTCGTCGAGCTTAATCTGCGTGGCGGCGCTCTCGCGGTTCTGCGTGTTTTGAATCAAGAAGACCATGAGGAACGTAGCAATTGTTGTTGTTGTGTTAATCATCAACTGCCAGGTATTGCTGAAATGAAAGAATGGTCCCGACACCAACCACACGAGAATAATGCCGAGCGCGATGGTAAACGTTATCGGGTGCCCTGTTTTCGATGCCACCCATTTCGAGAAGGCAGTGAAAGGATGTGACCGTACATGGGATTCAGACGACGCGAGAAGGGACGAATGCTGATGCATGGCCCCTATCCTACAGTGCATGCACTTCAGATGCAGCAGCAA
>CAZLEW010000100.1:0-2441 GCA_964558635.1 uncultured Candidatus Peribacteria bacterium | reverse complement strand
CGCGCGAGGAGTGTCTCCATCATGGGTGCATCATGAACCCCTTCAAGCAACTTCCTGAAAAACCCCTCCACGAGCATTTGCCTGGCCAGATCAGGCGTGATGCCACGCGACGCTGCATAAAATACATCGTCCGGATTCACGCGCGAAACCGTCGCAGAGTGACTTGCCTTCACATCGTTTGTCTTAATTTCAAGGCCGGGGATCGCATCGATTGTTGCCGATGCATCGAGCATGAGTGCTTCCTGCGTGAGGTATGTCTGCGTTCCGCCGCCACCCTCACCGATCTCAATCCGACCGTCGAGCAGTATCCGCCCCTTCGCAAGAGCTACTGCACGCATCGCCGTTTCGGGCATGGAAGATATTGCGGATGATAGCCTGAGGATGGTTTCCTGATGATGCAACAACAATCCACGATGCCTCACTTCGTGCGCCGTCACCAATGCACGTCGAGTTGATTTCGTGCCGCACACTGCCACCAATCGTGATAGGCCTCCAATGGAGGGCTCCACCAGCTGCAATGCGCCCCTCGGCGTGCACTGTCCCTGTTCCATGCTCCTGCACAGTCAAAAGCTCACATGATGCCCCCTCGCCGACCGTCACTTCTAACCGCGTGTCCCCCTTATAGGGTAATTCAATCACGATGTGTGCGGCGCTGTGTGCGGGAAGCGACAGCGAGAGACAGCTGCCATCGAGGACCTCATGACGCACCCACTGTGTGCTTCTGCCGAGAGGAATCACAATCGCCATAGACCACCAGTGTGACGGAATGCCTCAGTTCTGTCATGCACACAAGAGCGATGTATGGTATAATAGACATATGGGGAAATCTACAACTCTCGCTCAACGCACCCTTGAGTCCAATGGTGACAATGACAGTCCAATCGACAGAGCGATAAAAAATGTGCAAAAGCTTGAAGATGAACCACTGATACAACTACTCATCGAGTACGGCATTTATAAGAGTAAGAACGAAATGCTGATCGAATATCATGCTGGATCTGGATCACGTGAAGCAGAATTTGGCGACAAAGAATTGTGGAAAGAGTTTATTGAACGAAGCAGAGCTGATTGGATTAAAATGCTTCAGTCCATAAAAAATGGAAAAGCTGCGAACGGCGAGGAAGCGCGAGCGATCCTCTACGGAGGAAGAGACGCTATCTCGCGAGTTCGACGAAACACTCTCGAACTACGTACAGGATATTCTAACAGAATGAGTCGCATGATTCCTCGCTAGGCTCTTAGTCCTCCGCACTCAATATTTTCAGTACTGCTGCACGAACTCCTGCCTCAGTAATGACAATATTCCCAGAAGCAGAGAATACGGGCAGCATGGAAAGTAGAACTGCTTGAGCCGTCACACGTCTTTCACCGATACTTCGTAGAATTGTCCTAACTTGTACTTCGGCATGAATACAATCGGCCTCAGAAAAAATGAACGAATTATAATTCGGACCTGCTGGCAACGGATTATACGGCCTATCTGCGTTCCATCTTCTCGCCATAGCGCATCATCGTACAGGATCCGCACGATCAATGCCATGCGCTCACCCAACCGACCCCTCCACCCTTCGATTCGCTTCGCTCACTCAGGGTGACAACGACTACCCCACGCTCCCCTCCATTTCCAACTCGATGAGGCGGTTTAATTCAACTGCGTACTCGAGGGGCAGCTCGCGAATGATCGGCTCCAAGAAACCATTCACGATCATCGCCGTTGCCTCTTCTTTGTTCAATCCCCTGCTCATCAAATAAAAAATATCTTCCTCCGATAGCTTGCCCACCGTCGCTTCGTGCGCAATTGTCACGTTATCGTTCGAAACCGTGATCGTCGGTACGGTATCGGTGCGACTCCTCTCATCGAGGAGCAGGGCATCACACTCGACCTGGGCCGTGCAATCGTAGGCATGCGGAGCGATGACCAGCGTGCCGCGGTACACCGCGACTCCACCTGCTTTACTGATCGATTTACTCGTGACGCGTGACGACGTGTGTGGGGCCAAGTGCATGACCTTCGCGCCCGTATCTTGCCACTGATCATGATTGGCAAACGCCACGGCCACGTGATCGCAGCGCGCGTGCTCGCCAACGAGCATCGAGCACGGGTAGAGCATCGTGACCCCCGAGCCCATATTCCCGCCGATCCACTCCATCGTGGCATCGCGCTCGACGATCGCACGCTTGGTATTTAAGTTGTAGGTGTCACGACTCCAGTTCTCTACGCTCGAATACCGTGCCGTTGCGCCAGGCTTCACGAACACCTCCACGAGCCCCGCATGAAGCGCGTGACTCCCATACTTCGGAGCACTGCACCCCTCGATGTACTGCACCTTCGCGCCTTCCTCGACCACGATGAGCGTGTGTTCGAACTGGCCCATGTTCTTGGCGTTCATGCGGAAGTACGCCTGCAACGGCTCGCGCACTTCGACCCCTGCCGGCACATA
>CAZLEW010000099.1:0-3043 GCA_964558635.1 uncultured Candidatus Peribacteria bacterium | reverse complement strand
GGAGAGGCCTACGAAAAAAGCCCCTGACGGGGCCCCTTTCGCTTGAGTCATAATTGGATCAAAGATCTTCGCCGCGGACAGTCTAGCGACCGTTGGCGTTGGCGCGCTCGATGGCCTTTGCCAAGAGCATTTCACCGAGACCGCTGACGTAATCAGCGAGGTCACCGGAGGCCATCATGTCTTTGCCGTTGACGTACTCCTTGATCTTGGAGGCGACGACGACACCGACCTTGCCTGGGGCGAACGTGAGGAGATCAGAACCGCGAACCGTCTTGCGGTCGTTGGCCTGAGCGGCCTTCACTGAGAGACCCAACCACATCTCAACATGCTTGCTGAGGTGTTCTGGGAGATCACCGGCGGACATCATGCCCTTGCCGTTGACCATTTCCTTAACCTTGGAGGCTACGACGTAGCTCATGGGGGGAGGGGAGAAAGTAGGTAAGCAAGTGGGATTCTAGGCGTCACCCACCCTTCCCCGCAAGGGTGAAATGGAGAATGAGGCAAATATTGCGTAGAGAATCATGGCATACATGCAATTGACGAACGTGAATCTCTATACGAAGTATTATAACGTCACTCATGGCTGACACGGAGTTTTTCGTTGATTCCTAGCATTTTCAACGTGTAACCGTTAGGCTCCCTTGGCCACGGAGAGGTGGCTGAGTGGTCGAAAGCGCACGACTCGAAATCGTGTATCCCGGAAACGGGATCGAGGGTTCGAATCCCTCCCTCTCCGCCAGCCTACGCCCAGGCTTCGGCTGGCTTTCAGCCATCCTGAAAGACAGAAGAAACGCAGGCGAAGGCTGCCCGCCGTAGCTTTAGCGAAGGTGGGCATAGATTATTACTTTTATGGCATCCAGTCGTTCCGTTCTCGGCGTGTATCTTCAAGCGTGCAAGCCACATGCGTTTATCTTGGTGATGACGTTTGTGTTCTTCTCGCTTGGTGCGCTCTGCAGCACAACCGTCAACGCGGTGCTGTTTAGTTGGATCGTCGATATTCTTTCAGATACATCCCTCTCGCCCGATGTCGCATACAACAATGTAATGTTCCCGCTCGCGCTCGTGTGTGTGGGGTATGTCATGCTCAATATCGGCTACCGCACGGGTGATGTATTGCTCTGTCGAAGTCAGGCACGTGTGCTGCGTGATTTGTCGATCACGGCATTTCAGTCGGTACGTGTGCAGTCGCTCACATTCTTTGAAAATCAGTTTACGGGAGGTCTCGTTTCGAAGTCGCGTAGGTTCATCAAGGCATTTGAGACGCTCCATGATCGGTTCACGTTTGCAATCTTCATGCTCGGTATTCATCTCGTGGCGGCATCTGTTGCTCTTGCGTGGGCATCAATAATCGTTGGGTGTATTTTTATAGGATGGGTCGTCGTGTATGTCGTGACGGCATACTACTTCATGAAGTGGCGCGAAGTGACTGATCTTGCGGAGAGCAGCCAAGATTCCGCCGTTACAGGTCTCCTGTCAGATGTTCTCACAAACATTCGCGCTGTGCAGGCCTCTGCGAAGGGCAAATCGGAAGATCTGCGGTTTACGAATGCTGCGTATACTGAATGGCGCGTGCGTCGACGTGCGTGGAATCGTCATTCGATTATCTACGGATTGCAGGGTTTGCTCGTGATCGCGCTTGAATTACCGATCCTCTACTTATCTCTGCGTTTCTGGCGTGACGGTTCGTTCAATGTTGGAACGGTTGTACTTGTGAATACGCTTGTCATTGCATGCACCCGCCACATTTGGGATCTCGGTCGCGCGATGAAAGATATTGCCCGCGCGCTCAGTAGCGCGAGTGAGTTTGTTGATATCATTCAACACGATTCAGAGATCGTTGATACGGGTGCTATTGAGCTGTCGTCATTGCGTGGGGATGTGGAGTGGAAGGATGTTTCGTTTTCGTACCTGGGGTCTGCACCTGTGATCGCAGGGTTGAATCTGCATATCAACGCAGGTGAGCGTATTGGTATTGTTGGGCGATCGGGTGCGGGCAAGACAACGCTCACAAAGTTGCTTCTACGCTTTGTCGATCCCGTGAAGGGGTCTATACATATCGACGGTTATGACCTGCGCAGTCTCACGCTCGATTCATTGCGTCGTAGTGTTGGTTTCGTGCCGCAAGATCCGCTCCTGTTCCACCGTAGTTTGTACGAAAATATTGCGTACGCTCGACCGAATGCGACGACGATCGAGATTGAAACTGCCGCCAAGAAAGCGCACGTACACGATGTGATTGCAGCGCTTCCGAAGGGCTACGATACGCTTGTGGGTGAGCGTGGTGTGAAGCTCTCGGGCGGCGAGCGCCAGCGTGTGTTGCTTGCGCGCGTGTTCTTGCAAGATCCTGCAATTATTCTGCTCGATGAGCCGACGAGTGCACTCGATTCTGAGAGTGAGCGGATCGTGCAAGAGAACCTGCGCATGCTTATTGAAGGCCGCACAACGCTCGCAATTGCGCACCGTATTTCGACCGTCCGCGCGATGGATCGTATTATCGTGCTTGAGAAGGGTGCAATTGTAGAGCAGGGGACGCACGAGGAATTACTCGCGCAGAAGGGCTTCTACGCAAAGCTCTGGGAACATCAGGTGAATGGGTTTTTGCCGGAGGAAAATTAACCTCCTCTCGCCTGCCTCTTCAGCTCTGCGTCTATAACCCCTCGGCTTCGCTCGGGGTGACAATTACCCTCCTCTCGCCTGCCTCTTTAGCTCCGCGTCAATAAAGTCTTGGATATCTCCATCGAGGACGCCCGTTGTGTTGCTTGTTTCATGATCGGTGCGCAGATCCTTCACCATTTGATACGGGTGGAGGACGTAGCTTCTGATCTGCTGACCGAAGCTTGCCGATTGCGATGCTCCTTTTAGCTCCTGGTTCTGCGCCAGTTTTTCCTCCTCGCGTTTTTCGATTAATTTCGCCATCAGCATGTTCGTCGCGCGTTCGCGGTTTTTAATTTGGCTGCGTTCGGTCTGACACGAGACGACGATATTGGTGGGGAGGTGCGTCATGCGAATCGCCGAGTCGGTCTTATTCACGTGCTGGCCGCCT
>CAZLEW010000098.1:1793-3051 GCA_964558635.1 uncultured Candidatus Peribacteria bacterium | reverse complement strand
AGTTGAGTACAGAGCAAGCGAAAGAAGCACTGAAAAAAGAACTGGAGGAAGAATTCAGCGGTGAATTTGCGAAACACGTGAAAGCAATGAAAGAAACAATGGAGGATGAAGCGGAAGACAAGGCCCGTGACCTTATGGCGCAAGCCATGCAGCGCTATGCGAGCGAGACCGCAACCGAATCCACAGCAACGGTCGTGCAACTCCCGAGTGACGACGTGAAAGGCAAAATTATCGGCAAAGAAGGCCGCAATATCCAAGCATTCGAATCAGCGACAGGCGTCGACGTCATTATTGATGACACCCCAGGCGTCATTGTCATTTCAGGCTACGACCTCGCGCGCCGCTACGTCGCAAAACTCTCGATGGAGAAACTCGTTCAGGACGGACGCATCCAACCGGCACGCATCGAGGAGATCGTCGCGAAGCAGAAAGAGCAAGTCGGCAAGATGATGCTCGAATTCGGGAAGCGTGCAGTCGAAGAACTTGGCATTCAAGGCTACTCGCAAGACCTCCTCAAAATTATCGGCCGTCTGCGCTTCCGCACGAGCTACGGCCAGAACGTGCTCAAACACTCCGTTGAAATGGCGGCGATCGGCCGTATGCTCGCCGAGGAAATCGGCGCGAATGTGGGTGTTGTTGTCGAAGGGTGCCTCCTCCATGACATCGGGAAAGCGCTGGATCACGAGGTGGCAGGCACGCACGTCGAAATCGGCGTCGAGATCTGTAACCGATTCAAAGTCCGCCCTGAAGTCGTGCACTGTGTGGCCGCCCACCACGAAGACATCCCCATGCAGACCCCCGAAGCGTTCATTGTCGCTGCGGCAGATGCCATCTCGGGTGCTCGCCCTGGCGCACGACGGGAATCGATCGAAGACTACTTCCGCCGCCTCCGCGAGCTGGAAGAAGTAGCGAAGGCCTTCCCCGGTGTGCAACGCGCGTTCGCCATCTCAGCCGGCCGCGAAGTGCGTGTGTTCGTGGATACCGCGAAGGTGAACGACCTCGAGCAACTCCGCCTCGCGAAAGATATTGCCCAGAAGATCGAGAAGGAACTCACCTACCCCGGTGTCATCAAAGTGAATGTGATCCGGGAAAGAAGGGTAGAGGACTTGGCGAAGTAAGACCTCTCCCGGCCCTCTCCCCGGTTCTTGCGTAGCAAGAACCGACCCTCTCCCATCGAATGGGAGAGGGTGGCGCCTCAGCGCCGGGAGAGGGCCGAGGAGAGGGGAATTTACTGCGCAAGTACGTACCTTCCATTCCT
>CAZLEW010000098.1:0-1693 GCA_964558635.1 uncultured Candidatus Peribacteria bacterium | reverse complement strand
GGGAGAGGGCCGAGGAGAGGGGAATTTACTGCGCAAGTACGTACCTTCCATTCCTTTTCTGAATCATTTTCTCTTGTTCTAATTTTTTGATCAATCCTTCAAGCCATCCTTTCGGCTCTTGGCCTGCATCAGGGCTGATCCATTTTGCAATCTCACCAATTTTTAAACCTTTAGGATGATCTCTTAACGCCTCAACGATGCGACCGCGGAAGATGCGGTTCGGGATGAATGTGGCGCCGACCATGCGGCCAGGTTCGGTCTTGGACCGACGAATCGGGACGTCCCTACGAGACGCCCTTCCTGCCCATTGCCGCGGCATCGTCTTCATAATGTTTTGATCCGTCAGCACGCAGATTTCCCACTTCGGGTTCGACTTGGTTTGAACGAGCGATCCGTAATCCATCAGCGCCGAAAGAAGATCACTGCCGCGATGCCCAGCGGCGATCCACGCATCCATAACCATGCTCATGAGCGCTGCAAGCTTCTTGTCATCCGTCCTCCATGTGCCATCGGCATTCTCAGGTCCGACAAACGTACGATGCAGTATTCTACGAATATTTGTATCGATCACTGATGTCGGTAGATCGAATGCAAACGTGCGGATCGCACCCGCGGTGTACGCGCCGATGCCTTTGATGGACATCAGTGCTTCCATTGCTTGAGGAAAAGCGTTGTCATGGTGAGGTGCGAGCTGAAGCGAGCCACGAACCATGACACGCGCCCCATCCCGCAATCGCAGCGCCCGACTGTTGTAGCCCATCCCTCGCCACGCAATCAGGATCTCTGCATTCGAAGCCTTCGCAAGATCGTAAAGCGTTGGAAACTTTTGTATAAATTTTTTATACGATCCGATCACACGCGAGACCTGCGTCTGCTGGAGCATGACCTCGGAAATCCACACGCGATACGCACGATCCTGCTCATCAAGGTTCCACAAATCGCGCCATGGGAGTTCACGGCGATGCGTGTGATACCACTCGTGGAGGACTTCCACAAACCGATGAATGCGCTCGGATTGTTTCACATGATCAGTGTATATCGTTTCATTCATGAGTGACCATGGTCGGTGTCATCGCGAAAACGCATATTTGCAATAAATATATAAAAGTGCTATAATTCCATTACACATATACATTCTTCCAAAAAAATCATGAGTTCACTCACACGTACGCAACTTCTCACCGTTGCATTTTCTGTTTCGCTTTGTGGCCTCGGGCTCACAGCGGGAATGCAAGAACTGGCGCAAGTCAGCCCTGGCGGCGGCAATGGCAGCATCATCGTTGATGACGAGCCTATAAGTGGAGATGCGTTTTCTGCCGTGAACTTCCAGTATGCAGCGAACTACAAATCTGGCTACTACGGTGACACTGCATATTACTCACCGAAGCGGCAAACACCTGGAACGGGAGTAGCTGGATCCGCAACCTGGAACGTGAAGCCAGCGGCCGCAGGTACATACGAGGTGCTTGCGACATGGGGACCCGATGCCTCGTTTACGAAGAATGCACAGTACTCCATCGGTCGGACTTCCCTTACCCCTGCAACCACTCTCGCTGTGAATCAATCCATCGCGCCAGCAGGAGCGACGATCAACAAACGCGGGTGGAAGCTCCTTGGAACAGCCGCCATCGGAAGTGACGAAGTAATTACGGTAACAGTCCAAGCGGGCACAGATGGTTTCACCGTCGCGGAT
>CAZLEW010000097.1:0-3107 GCA_964558635.1 uncultured Candidatus Peribacteria bacterium | reverse complement strand
AACATCCTCGGGGGATGCCTCATACTGTTACGAGCTCTACCACTCGTGCTCTTCATTCTCGCCATTGCCCTCGAAGCTGATGAGCGCCATTCAACGCTCCTCGCATCTGTACAACGTTATCCGTGGCTCATTGTCCTCGCACTCATCCTCGCACTCATCCTCGCACTCCCCCCGATCCTCTACGGCATACAGACCATCCTCACACCGCTCGTTGTCGTCTACGAAAAACTTTCGTTCCGCACCGCGCTCAACCGAAGCCGTGTTCTCGTACGCACACGACTCGTGCATACCATCATCATCCTCATCGTACTCGCGCTCCTCTGGGTCCCGGGAATACTCATCGAACAACTTATCCCCGATCTCGTATCACCCACTATTGGACGCACAACCGTATCGATCGCACGCGAACTCCTCGACACCTGCGCGCTCGTCCTCTGGCTCCTCACGCTCACACAGTTCTACAAGGCGCTCGGTGGGAAGGTTCGACAGGCTCACTCTGACAACGAGGCGGACGACGAGTAATTGTCATGCCGAGTGCCGCCCGTGTGCCTCGGTACGATTTTTGCATGCCAAAAATCACTCGGCATGACACGGGCGGCGTACCGAGGCATGACACACAGACTTACTTCGACACCGACTCGACGAGCTTCTTGAACGCAGCTGGCTCATTGATAGCAAGTTCAGAAAGAACCTTACGATCAACTTCGACGCCTGCCTTCTTGAGTTGATTGATGAAGACGGAGTACTTGCTGCCTGAAGCGCGCACAGCAGCATTCAAACGGACCGTCCACAGGGCGCGGAAGTTGCGCTTCTTCTTCTTGCGATCCATGTACGCGTGCTGACCAGCTTTAATGAGGCGTTCCTTCGCTTTCACGAACGTCGAGTGACCAAGGCCCTGGTAACCCTTGGCTCGGTTCTTGATCTTCTTGTGCCGACGGTGACGGACGATGCCTCGTTTGACGCGCATGGGAGGGGGTCGAGTGAATTACAGATTGGGCACAAGGTGCCGGATATGAGCAATATTCGTAGGATGCAAGACGAGCGTGCGGTTCTGGCGCTTCGCCTTCTTGCTCTTCTGCTGCAGCAAGTGGCTGCGGCTATTGCGCTTCATGGCCAGTTTGCCGCGACCCGTCTTCCGGATCCGCTTCTTGGCGCCGCTGTGGGACTTCATCTTTGGCATACGTGCGCGGGAGTATAGGGGAGGTTACACGGGACGCAAGATGAATTCTTACGATTCATCCTATCAATCCGAATCATTCTGCCCCTCGAAACAAGAGAGATATTACCGTTTTGGACGCACAACAGCGAAGAAATCCCTCCCTTGAGGCTTCACATCCTGCTCAATTTCCGACACTTCGGCCAAATCCTTCAAAATACCCTTTAATTTCTGAATAGCATAATCCTTGTTCGAAAGCTCACGCCCGCGGAGGCGTACCACGAACTTCACCAAATGGCGCTCGCCAAGGAATTCCTTCGATCGTTCAACTAAGCGCTCTAAATCGTGCTTCTCCGTGCGAAAACCGAACCGGAGCATCTTCGTCTCCGTTTGCTTGCTGCCGCTCTTCTGCTTCTTCTCCTTCTTCTGCAAGGCATAGAGGTAATGTCCAAAGTCATCGATTTTCACGACCGGTGGTACGGCCTTCGGCGACACCTCGATCAAATCGAGCTCTGCGGCTTTCGCACGCTCGAGCGCCACACTCGTGGCGAGCTTCTCCGCTTTGCCATCATCGGAGATGAGCAGTACTTCGGGAACACTGATCTGTTCGTTCATACGAGGACGCTTCTCGAGTGGCTTCTGGAATCGTCCGGGCGGAGTACGTTGACGCAAAAAGAGGATGGGGGAAAACGTCATCTACTGTACGGATACAGCACAGAGCAGTCAACGAACCTCTATCATTTGTCGTAGAGATCCCCTTTGCCGTGCGCTCGCATCGTGAGGGTGAGAACTTCACCCGCAGGAGTATTCTCCCAGTGAGATTGCTCGATAGTGAAGAGAGGTAATGGCCAGAGCGACGAACCCTCCTGTGGAGCAGACGAATTACCGCCATCGAGCAGAAGCGCCGTTTGAGCAAACGAGCGGAGGCGTGATGTATCAACAAGTGCGCGAAAATCGCGCTCGAAACGTTCCGTGCCAACAGATTGAAACAGTTGCGATTCTGTGAGCTCTGACACCTTCGCATACTGTAACAAATCACCACTTAAAAATCGTTCCACTGCAGCGATGATCGCAGGATTTTCCTGTTCGCTCAATTCAAGCAATGCAGCACGTTCGACTTCGGTAAAGGCATCACTCACCGTGAGAACACCACTCACATCGAGGAGAGAGAGAATAGTCGCACTCCCTCCGGGTGCAGCTGTGACGGTCAATGAAACATCGACGGATGAACCATCGTTCTTCCACGTATCAATCGCACCGATAGAGCGTACGATCCCCTGTTGCTGTAACTGTGTCAGGAGTGCTTCGAGCACTGCCACCGTACGGGTTACGTCTGCTTTCTCAGGAAGCACATACACATCATAGATCTCGCGGTAGGCATCTCCGCGCACGGAAGCCTGCAGTGTTGCGATCTCAGTCTGCTCCGCGAGCAGTGCCTTACGCTGCACGAGCGGCTGCACCTCTGCCGCGATCGGGAATCCAACATCGCGCATCGTGCGAATCGTAAGGGCATGGGCCGTCAGGAGCCCTGCGGATCCGGCAAAGAATGCCATACCAAGGAGAAAGAGCGCCGTCGCGTGGATACGAAAAAATGCGGTCATGGGAGGCGGCCGAATGTAAATGTATATGTAAACGGCGAACGATACCCGCCCCCCGGGAGCTCCTCACGCGTGAGTGTGGGAGGAACGAGATCACTCACACCATCGAGTGCGCGCACGGCTTCGAGGGCGGCACCGAGAACAGCCATACTCGACGGTTTTGGATCGTCGATCGCGCCACGCACGGTCACGCTGGAGGTAGCTCTCTCCAGCTGAATCGCATCGATGTGCACGGATGCACCGGCGGGGGTGGTAACGGCACGCATGGCGGATTCAAGGCGAGATCGCAGATCAACGACTGACGGCATCGCACGCTTCCGGCGCATGAGAGCGTCATGGGCATCATCAATGTG
>CAZLEW010000096.1:0-3133 GCA_964558635.1 uncultured Candidatus Peribacteria bacterium | reverse complement strand
GTATTCGAGTAGTTGAGGTTTCCCATCCACGTATCGATCTGTGCGTCTGACCAGCTCTTTGGCATGAGACTCGCGAACGGGAGGTTTCCTGGGAGCACGTAATCTTTCCAGGATTTCCCTTCCATGCCGTAGAGGAGTCCTTTGCCCGCAGCGAATTCGAGAATTGCCCGCGTGCGATTCGTATCGCCTTTTCGATGATAGTACGTCAGTAGGCCTTCGTGACCGGCATGACTGAATAATTCTTTAAACCCGTAATCTCTTTTGGAATTACCGAGCTCTTTCTTGAATTTGTCTTTTGCTTCGTCATTCTTTCCTTCCTGCTGCTCATCGAGCACATTCTCTAATTCTTCGCCGCCGAGGCCGGGGAATAGACTTGCGACGCGTCCAATCGCGGAGGCTGCACTGGACACTTTCAAGAGGCTCTTTCTCTTTCGGAGTTCGAGCATCGCTTCTTTTACTTCTTTGAATGCAGCCATCCATTCGTAGATCGTCATCCATTCGAGTCCTGTCGTATTGTTGACGTTTGATACCGTCATTTTGACGATGTCCCACAATCCTCGTTTCCCTTCTCCTGCGGTATCTTCTTCGTCATCCATGTTTGGTTTCTCTTCCTTTTTTTTTGCTTCAGTAATTGTTCGTTGAAGACTCATGAGTTTTTCAAAGACTTGCTTGCTCGCAATTGTTTCTTCCATTGTGGAAATGTCATCATTGATTCGTAATTTTAGAGATGAGATTCCTGCTACCTGCGAAATTTGATTCATAATTGTCTCTTTTTCTGTCTTTGTGTAGAGAGCCCAAATTTCTTCATCGCTTGCGCCGGTCGCACTGCCGGTTTGCTCCATCGGCATCGCTGCGGGAAGTTGCGTGCGCAGTGACCGCACTTTGGATTTTGTTTGATCTAAAAACAGGAGGCGTGCAGCATGTCGTTTCTTCCGTTCTTCCGGAGACAGTCGTACATTTGCGTCATCAATCGTCTTCATTTTTTCGATGTAATTGCCATAGTTCACAACGAATGTTGCCGGCGTAACATTCCCTTGTTCCCATTCTGAAAGTTGGAAGAGGTCGAGCGCGGCTTTTAAGTCGACCATGTAGCGTGATAGCGCTTGTATGAATTCTTCATTTGCTTTGACACTTTCGACAACTTTTTTTGGAATCGTTTCCCCTGATTGTATTTTTTCGTTTATTTGTTCCTGAAGTGTTAAAACGCTTTGTGCATGCGATTCAAGTTCTTGTTTTAACGTTTCAGCGCGTGCAATAAGATCATTTGAGTTTGGAATCATCTGTTCATCTGAGTTTTTACCCTTCATGATGTGTTCGGCACTGCGCCGAATATGTTCCGCTTGATAGTCGATGGGTGATCGTGTCGTATTGTCACGTTGATCAGGTGATGCATCCTGCTCCGTTGCAGAGTTTTCGGCTTCTTCTTCTCCTCCCTCTTCCTCCGGATCCGGGCTCGTAGGTGGTGGCGTCGTTCTCTTTGCGCGCCACAGCAAGCGAGCCTCCCCGTGAAGGGGGCCGTGTACAGCATCGTGCCAACGGGATTGATTCCGCAGCATTTAGAGTTTACAAAGACGAAGTAGAATGTCAAGAATACTTTCCTTCATCTGCGTCAGTTCCGGCAATCGCTGCCCGAGGATCATGCGAAGCTGTGCCAGGTCTTGCGTCCCTGTTTGGATGATCATGCGCATACGGGGACGTCGTTCCACAAAACGGAGTTCGCTGTACTGCGGCGTCTGCAGAATCCAAAATCCTGAGAGTTCGTCCCAGCGGGTAAATGTGCCGCCGAGGAGCACGCCACTATCATGGAGTTCGATGTGGGTATCTGCGTGCTTATGGTCGTGGATCAGTGCATACATGCCTCCGGCAAGCACGCATACGATCGCAAACGGCCACGATCCTGTGAAAATGCCCCACGTTGCGGCGATGAATACAACGATGCCCGCGGTGATATACCACCGTTTCGTACGTTCGTACGAAGGGTGCGTTGGTGCGTCCCACGAACGCACGGGGACGGACTCGAGTGTTATGGGGGTGTTTGTATTCATAGAAATCCTCTCATTATAGCGAAAAAATCGATATTTGAGCAGTCGGGAGGTATTGCACTATTTCGAGAGTAGTATGTAGTATTTTTGTTGTTCTTAGGGGTTTGTGTGTCATACTTTGGCCATGTTTGGTCTTCATGCTCAAAAAATGTCTGATGGAAAAGAGGGGGATTTTGCCTATGTACCGCCTGAATCGTGCTATCTCGATGCCGCATGTCAGACGTTGCGCCCTGCGGCGGTTCTCGCAGCCGAAGACGCGTATTATCGCACGTATAATGCATGCGGTGGTCGCGTGAAATATGCATGGGGCAGGAAGACCGATAGTGCCGTCACGGAGACACGATCGCTTCTTTTGCGTCATGCCGGAAAGAGTGAGAAAGAGTACGCCGTCGCGTTTACGCTCAATACGACCTACGGCATCAACCTTGTCCTGCATCAGCTTCCGCGTGGGTCGTTTCAGCGGATTGTGACGTCGGAGAATGAACATAACTCTGTCTTGCTGCCCTCGTTGACGTGGGCGAAGCGTGCGGGCGTAGAGCATCGAGTTCTCCCTCGTGCGACGCAGGGTGATCTGCGTACATCGCCGGACGATGTGAACAATGCCGTCGTGCTCGTGAACGCGATGTCGAATATCGACGGGCGACGCTTGGGGAACCTGCCGAGCATTGCGGATGATGTACATGCTGCAGGTGGTGTGCTCCTGGTCGATGCTGCGCAGGCTTTTGGTCATGATAGTGAACTTTTACGTCAGACTGATTTTGATGCAGCGTTTGGGTCGGGTCATAAAATGTACGGGCCATCGATTGGTTTTGTTGTCATCAAACGAACGTTGCTCGATCGGTTAGAACCGTTCTTCATCGGTGGCGGGACGGTGACAGATGTCTCAGAGAAGGGTTTTGAGTTGCTCCGCACTGGTGACGAGGCACATGCCATCCTTGAGCCTGGGCTACAAAACTGGGGTGGGATCGTGGGCCTCGGCGAGGCGCTTCGCTGGTTACACTCCAAGCCAGAGGCACCGCAGCAGGAACGAGCGCTTGCAGACACGCTTTTTGCTGGTCTCTCAGCTATGCCGCGCGTGCACCTATTCAATA
>CAZLEW010000095.1:1451-3174 GCA_964558635.1 uncultured Candidatus Peribacteria bacterium | reverse complement strand
CAGCGCAATCAGCGCGCAAATGACGACAATAAGCGAAAAAGAAATAAATCGACTCTTCATAAGGCGTTCATCGTACAGCAAAAATCTTGACGGCGCGAAATTATCACTCTACAGTGTCGAGTGACAATATGGCATTCGAACGACTGACAACAAAGGCGAACGAAGCAATCGTGAGCGCAACGAGCATTGCGACTCGACATCGTCAGCAAGCTCTTGAACCCATCCATCTCCTTTCAGCACTCGTCACCCAAGAGGCTGGGATCGTCCCCGTCATCGTTCAACACTGTGGCGGCAACCTCGACAGCGTCACGCACGAGATCGACCGTGCCATCGAACGCCTACCAACGACGTCCTCCGCAGGATCGCCGTACGCATCGTCGGCATTGACGAACGTCCTCACCGCTGCAGAGAAGCACGCCGATACCCTCGGCGACGAATATGTCTCGACGGAACACCTGCTCTTGGCATTGCTTGGCCAAAGCGACATTCGTGCACTCGTGGGCCTTACGCCAGACGCCGTCATGAAGGAACTCAAGCATCTCCGAGGTTCGCAGAACGTGACGGATCGCGACCCCGAGGGAAAGTATCAGGTGCTGGAGAAATACACGCAGGACTTCACGGCGCTCGCGCGCGAAGGAAAGATCGATCCGGTCATCGGCCGTGATCAAGAAATGCGTCGGGTGATGCAAATCCTCTCGCGACGCACGAAGAATAACCCCGTCCTCACTGGCGAACCCGGTACAGGGAAAACAGCGATCATCGAGGGACTTGCGAAGAAAATCGTCGATCGCGACGTGCCTGAAACGCTCCTCGATAAACGACTCCTCGCACTTGACCTGGGTGCGCTCGTAGCGGGAACCAAGTACCGCGGCGAGTTTGAAGATCGGTTAAAGGCACTCCTCAAAGAAATCGAAGCGAGTAACGGTGCCATCATCCTCTTCTGCGACGAGCTCCACACCATCGTTGGCGCGGGGAATACCGAGGGATCGATGGATGCCGGCAACCTCCTGAAACCGGCACTCGCTCGCGGACAACTGCGGATGATCGGCGCGACCACGCTGAAGGAGTATCGACAGCACATCGAGAAAGACGCGGCGCTCGAACGGCGATTCCAACCCGTGATGGTTGAGCCGCCGAGCACGAAAGACGCGATCTCGATCCTCCGAGGCATTAAAGAGAAGTACGAAGTGCACCACGGCGTTCGTATTCGAGATAATGCGGTTGTTGCGGCCGTGATGCTGAGTGATCGGTACATCCAGGGGCGATTCCTCCCCGATAAAGCGATCGACCTGATGGACGAAGCGGCGGCGTCGTTGCGCATCGAAATGGACAGTAAGCCCGCCGAGCTCGATACGCTCGACCGTGCGATCCGCCAATTGACGATTGAACGTGAAGCGCTGAAGAAAGAACACGACGACCCATCGAAGAAACGTCTGAGCGATATCGAGAAGGAACTGGCGGAACTCTCTGAGCGTTCGAACGCGATTGAGCTGCAGTGGAGTGCGGAGAAAAAACTGATCAACGGTCTGAAGGGCGCACGCGCCGAACGCGACAGACTGAAGGAAGAAGCTGCGCGATTAGAGCGCACGGGCGACCTGCAACGCGTTGCGGAAATTCGCTACGGCACGCTCCCCAGCATCGAACAGAAGGTCATGAAGGAAGAAGAAGCATTAACGAAGATGCAGGGCACGCTCGCGTACCTGAAGGAGGAAGTGACGGAAGA
>CAZLEW010000095.1:0-1441 GCA_964558635.1 uncultured Candidatus Peribacteria bacterium | reverse complement strand
GCACGCACGCGAGCTTCGCCGCACGACACTCCAATGGACGGGTATTCCCGTTTCGAAGATGCTCACGACTGACATGCAAAAACTGTCACGCCTTGAAGAGGAGATCGGCAAGCGCGTCGTCGGGCAGCATGCCGCAGTCGCCGCGGTATCAAACGCCGTTCGCCGTAGTCGAGCGGGCATCCAAGATGAACACCGACCGATCGGATCATTCCTCTTCCTCGGCCCCACGGGCGTTGGCAAAACGGAACTAGCGAAAGCACTGGCGGAGTTCCTCTTCAACGACGAGCGACTGCTCATCCGCATCGATATGTCGGAGTACATGGAGAAACACGCAGTCGCGCGGCTCATCGGCGCGCCACCGGGGTACGTCGGCTACGAAGAAGGCGGACAACTCACCGAGGCTATTCGGCGTCACCCCTACAGCGTTGTGCTCCTCGACGAAATCGAGAAAGCGCACCCCGATGCTTTCAATGTGCTGCTCCAGATCCTGGATGAAGGACGCCTCACCGACGGCAAAGGACGCACGATCGATTGCAAGAACATCGTCCTCATCATGACGAGCAACCTCGGCAGCCACGAGATCGCCGAGCATGTCGGCAATACGCCATTGCAGCAGAAAGCAGTCGAAGATCTGCTGCACCGATCATTCCGACCGGAGTTTCTCAATCGCATCGACGACTGGATTGTCTTTCAACCGATCTCACGAGAAGACCTGCGTCGCATTGTCGACCTGCAACTCGCGCGCGTGCATACGCGACTCGCGCACAAAAACATCGACGTTCAATTCTCGGATGCGGCGAAAGATCTACTCGCTGAACGCGGCTACGATCCGGCGTTCGGTGCGCGACCACTCAAGCGCACGATTCAAGACATGGTGCTCGACGAGCTGTCGCTCCGCATCATCGAAGGGATGATCACCGACGGTGCGCACGTGACGATCGATGCGGTGAACAATGCGATTACGATCAATCGCGAACAACATACACAACCGACGGAGAAGAAAAAGCGCTCCATGAAGCAATAAACAACACATACGAAAACGACGCCACGTGGGCGCCGTCTTCGTGACTTCGAGAAGAAATTTACTTTTTCTTCTTCGTCGCCTTCTTCTTCGTAGCCTTGCGCTTTGGCGCAGCCTTCTTCGCGGCCTTCTTCACGACCTTCTTTTTCTTAACCATAGAAGTAGTTGGAAAAAAATAACTGTACACATCATAAGAGAATGTTTGCATGAGTGAAGTAGATTGTGCAGCGTACAAAATAAATTATGCTGTATTGATATTCGTTCTCAAAAATATTTATGAAAATAAAATTCATCAAACGAAGAAATATTTATTGTGTTACGTTTCAAAAAAATTGTCTCAGTGCAAACATCATTCCTCCATGTCATGCCTCGGTACAATCCCGCATCGGCGGGATCACTCGGCATGACATCGAAAACTAC
>CAZLEW010000094.1:661-3242 GCA_964558635.1 uncultured Candidatus Peribacteria bacterium | reverse complement strand
ATGACCTCGTGTTAGTCATTTTTTCATCATTAATAAGTATTGCTGGGACTCTTTTTATACAATGGTTTTTTTAAACTGTAATTTGTAAACCCTATATGGTGCCCAGGAGAAGACTCGAACTTCCACGGGATTACTCCCACACGCCCCTCAAGCGTGCGCGTCTACCATTTCGCCACCTGGGCAGGTGCCGGTTTTCTTGCACGAAAAGAACGAACGAGGGCCCAGAGTGTAGCAATAAACCATGGTAAGACAATATGCCTTTATGCTTGCCTTGCCTGAAAGGGGTCCATTTGCGTCACTGTCATCAGTTGTTCCAGTTCATGCTGAAGTCTTGTGGCTGTCTCTTTAATGAGATCAAGGCGTTTTTGAAGTGCTCCCTGGTGCTCCATGAGTGCGTATCGATACTCTGATCGCTCGCGACTCTCATTGCTGCATTCGGGATTTAGTACCTTGCAAAGCGAGTTACGAACCTCGTATTTCAACGGTTTTGACCACACAAATTGACTGTTTATTTTTTCGTCGAGCAAGCCTCTGATTGCGTCGCTTGTTGTACGGACATCAAAAAATGTCATCGCCTGTAAAGCGAGGGTATGGTGATCAGGAGAAAATTCTGCCTTCCTCCCTTCGATGACATCGAGCGTGTGCTGAACGTCTCCAAGCTCCAGTTGCAGGAATATTGTCGTATGAAAAAGATGTTGCATGTGACGAACGGCTGATCCGGGATGCGTACTGGATAACAGTGTTTTCGCATAACTTACCTCCGGCATGCGGGATGCATTCAAGCATGCATGTACCTGGGAGGGGGTCATGCGCTTGTCAGGATTGGGATGAGCGATCGATTGTATCGATTGTCTGCCGACCAGTTCCATGGGTAACGCATTTAGTGCGAATTTATGGAATTTTCTATGACGAGTGACGGGTAGGCCTGTTAGGTTTCCATCATCATTACTTCCAAAGCGAGACTGCGGATTGTTATGATGAATGTCCCCGTGGTTTTTTTCAGAAGGTATTTCTATTGTCGGTTTGTATCGAATGACGTGCATGTGAATAATTTATACTATGAAAAATGGAGCTGTCAATTTTTGCGAAACATCGTGCTGCCTTTACACGAGCATCCCCCTGAATGTCGCTTCGTCGATGATCGGTATGCCAAGCGTCCTGGCATCATCCAACTTACTGCCTGCTTCCTCGCCCGCGAGGAGGTAATCGGTGTTCTTCGAAACACTTCCCGAGACCGATCCGCCACGATCTTTGATCATCGTTTTTGCTTCTTCACGGCTGAGGGTCGGGAGCGTGCCGGTGAGCACGAATGTGTTCCCCTCGAAGATGGGCAGCGCGGTGCTTCGCTCTGGTAGCAGACACACGACGCCGTTACGTTCGAATTTTTCGAGGAGTGATCGATGCACGTCGGACGTGAACCAATCGAGGAGGGATTGACTCACAACGCTCCCGATGCCGTCCAGTGCCGCCAGTTCTTCTGTTGTCATTCCGGCGATCGTCGTGCCGATGCTCGTAATTGAGATGTCATGGCTGGTGGGCCATGGGAGCTTCTTCGCGAGGATCTCCGCCGTTTCGCGACCGACATGTCGGATGCCAAGCCCGAAGAGGAACCGTTCGAGCGGCACGCGTTTTGCTTTCTCGATCGCTGCGAGCAGGTTCTGGGTTTTCTTCTCCTTGAAGAAGGGGAGCGCCATGAGGTCATCCGCCGTGAGCGCGAAAATATCGGCGCTATCGGTAATGATGCCTTGGTCCAGCAATTCGTCGACCGTTTCTTTTCCCAGGCCCACGATGTCGAACGCGTAGCGCGACGTGAGGTGTTCGATGGCCTCGCGCTTGCGGCCGGGGCATTCGGCATTGGAGCACCGGAGCGCCACCTCGCCGTCGTCGCGGCCGAGGAGCGTTTCACACTGCGGGCAGTGCGTAGGGAGTCGAAACGGAGTTGTGTCGTTTGGCCGGAGGTTTCTCAAGACTTCGACGACCTCGGGAATGATATCGCCTGCCTTCCGCACAACGACCGTATCGCCAATGCGGACATCCAGGCGATCGATTTCGTCTTGGTTATGGAGCGTCGCGCGCGTGACGGTCGTCCCGGCGAGGTGTGTGGGGGTCAGGTGCGCCACGGGCGTAATGGTCCCCGTGCGGCCGACTTGAAAGAGAATCTCGAGGACCTGCGCCGTTTTCTCTTCGGCTGGGAATTTGTAGGCACGGGCCCAGCGTGGCGCTTTCGCGGTCGAGCCTAAATCGCGTTGCAGTTGGCGGTCATTCACTTTCAGGACCACGCCATCGATGTCGAACGGCAGGCTGCTACGCTTCGATCCGATGTCGTCGTAGATCCGTTCAATTGCCGCAAGTGATGTTACGGTCTTGTACTCCGGGTGCACGGGGAGGCCGCATGACTGCATCCATTGGAGCGTCGCACGCTGGGTCGTGAGTCCGAGGGTATCGGCGGCACGCGCATCGAGCGAGTAGCAGAACATCCGTAAATCGCGCGAGGCGGCGATCGAAGGGTCCAGTTGTCGTACCGATCCCGCCGCGGCGTTACGGGTGTTTGCGAATGCATCGTCGGCGTCGAGGGTCTTAT
>CAZLEW010000094.1:0-651 GCA_964558635.1 uncultured Candidatus Peribacteria bacterium | reverse complement strand
TCGTAGCCCGCGGCTTTTGCGATCGATGCCGCAGCTTCGAGCGAGGCTTTCGGCATGTAGACCTCGCCTCCGATTTCGAGCACGGGTGGCATGTCTGTATCTGTCGGCGCAGTAAATGATAGTGGTAACGTCTCGATCGTTCGTACCGTGTGAGTCACGTCTTCGCCCTCAATGCCATTGCCGCGCGTGACGGCACGTACAAGTGAGTAGCGTGCTACCCGCTCATCGCTCTCCGCTACCCGCTCGTAGAGCAGCGTGATATTCAATCCGTCGATTTTCATTTCGCAGATCACCTCGAATGTCTGTGCGTCGTTCCCGAGTGCGCGCGTCATTTGCTCAAGCCAGTCTGTAACTTCTTCATGCGAAAATGCATCTTGTAGCGATTCCTTGGGTGTGAGGTGCCGTACTTTCGGTAGGCGTCCATCCAGCGGCGCGCCGACGCGTTGTGTGGGGGAGTCCTGGGTGATCAGTTCCGGAAACGCGTTCTCCAGTGCGATCAGTTCTTGCTTCAATGCGTCGCGGACATCTTCCGATACATCGGTGCGGTTCTCGATGAAGTACGCCGTGTTCAAGCGACGGATTTCCTCTCGAAGTTTTGCAATGCGTTGCTCGGCATGGATGGTATCCATAACCACATGGTAGCGAAAACGA
>CAZLEW010000093.1:0-3267 GCA_964558635.1 uncultured Candidatus Peribacteria bacterium | reverse complement strand
GACGAAATCGTACGCACAGCAGCGGAAGAAATTGATATCCGCGGCACCGCCCCGCTGGGCACGGCTGCCATCTACGTCAATAACTATAAACTGCAGCTCTTCCGAGTAGGCGATACCGATTGGAGTTACCTGGCAAGCACGCGCTTGGGGAATCTTCAGCGAGGGGAAAATATATTCTCCGTCGTTGCGGAATCTGCCAACGGTAACCAGAGCACCCCCGCAGTACTCACCATCATCGTCGGAGAAGCAGGGCAGACAACGCCAGCCGCTGGCACATCGAGCAGTAGTGCACCTGTTCTCTCTGAGGCGACCCTCCCAACGAATACCCCATTACTACCAGGCACAATCGTCGTGACTGCTCCATCTGCAGGCACAAGCGCCTCGTACACTGGTACAGGATTCCTGCTGGAAGGAACAACAATTCGCGAAACGGCCAGCATGTGGATCAACGGCTACCAGTTGAAACTGTACACACCAGGGAAAACCTTCTGGAACTACTGGGCCCTTCCAAAGTACGCAACGCTTAAACCTGGCACGAACGTCTACACCATTGTAAGTCGAGATGCGAAGAATATGATTCTCGATCGCATGACGTACACCGTGGAGTACACACCGTAAAACGCTTACATCATTCGTGTGACCATTGCACTCCTGCTACTTTCAGAGCGCGTTCGATCGTCGCTGATGGAGGGCTTTCGACTATCACCGTCTCGTTGGTCGCAGGTGACTGAAAAGACAACCTCCATGCATGGAGGCACACAGACGCAATGCCAAGCTTCTCTGTGAGATTTGCACTGGCAGATGATGAGTACGATGGATCACCAAGGATCGGGTGACCGATCCCCGCGAGGTGCACACGCAATTGGTGAGTACGACCGGTATGAAGATCACACGCCACAAACGACGCCTCTGTACCTGTGCCAAGGGTGCGGTAGGTCGTTTTTGCATCACGCGCCGACGCGGAACCAAGAATCGTCATTTTTGTGCGATCGGCTGTGCTGCGACCAATGGGAGCGTCGATCACGGCAGCGGCAGGGGATGGCCTCCCATACACCAGTGCGAGGTACGTTTTCTTCACGGTGCGCATTTCAAACTGCATTTGAAGTACACGATGTGCATCGGGTGTCTTTGCGATCAGCAAACATCCCGTCGTATCTTTATCTAACCGATGCACGAGTACATGTGCCGCCGCGAAGGGGATACCGCGATCCGCAAACAATTTCGCAATGCCATGCAAGACCGTCGGGGCATCTTTCGGAATTCCCGCACCAGGGTGCACAGGAATACCTGCAGGTTTTTGAAGAACGAAACACGCATCGTCTTCGTACAGAACTGGCAGTGCGATATCCATTTGAACAACGCGTGTTTCGGTAGCAAGAACTCCTCCGGAAGTTGATGCCACGGTTTCACCCGTCTCCACGATGAGCGCGGCCTTGCGCGCGAGACGTCCATTGACGAGCACACACCCCGCTTCGATCGTCTCACGAGCGTGCACACGACTGATACCTGCCACTTCTGCAAGAAAGCGGTCAAGCCGTACGTTACGATCAACAATCCACGATGTCATCCCTGATAGTCTACCTGATTTCCGTACAACGTGATGGAATACTGTACGATGGTTCTATGCGCCACGTTGCACCCATTCTAGCAGTCATTCTTGCAGTCACACCCTTGCTCGCTGCAGGGGCCACAGCAACAGCCCCCGAGCCAAACGCCGTGTTTGTGTATGAGATATCAGAAATCAATCGCATTCGTGCAACGCTGTTTGATCGCGTACAACAGAGAGCGCTTGATCACCTCGATACAGTGACAACGTTTCCGCTCTACGGCGGGAGAGGAATAGAAAGTAATGATCAAATTCAATTTTCAGCTGCGACGCGACGGATCTATGCGGCGTTCTCGAATGTGGAAGAATACAACGGCCCGACACGCAGCAATCCGGATCTTCCCTTCGACGGAGCGATTATGGAGTCTGACTTCGATTGGACATCTCCAACGCCTGTATTCACCTGCGATCAGTTCTGCTCGATTGATCAATGGATCGTGCATCCGACGAAACCCGTGCTCTACGTATCGCTCGCGGATGCGTATCAACCTGATGCTGACGAATTTCGAAACGCAAAATTGATCGAGGTCACGCTCGCCCCCAAACGTCGCACGCGCGTGCTTGGGAGAATCCCTGCGAATGCAGCCATACACATCACGCCCGATGGTAAAAATCTCTTCACATTCAGGAGTGCAGCCAACAGCAATTCGTACGGCGTACTCACTTCCATAAACCTTACAAGCCGTAAGAGAACAGAGACGACAGTCAACGTTCCATCGCGTAACACGTTTGGGCTCTCAACATCACCACAAAGTAGTAATGTTTCACCAGACGCACTGAAGATGGCCTACCACATGGGCGTTGTCGATGTTCGTACGGGGAAGACAGAACACATCGATACAGACATAACATCGTACGATCTCGATAACACCTTTATCGGGTGGTCGCGCGACAGCCGAAAAATACTCTTTCAATTGATGGAAGCGGGCGGCGTAGATGATCGTATCGAGGTTCCGCTTCTCTACGATCGAACGAGTAAGCGAGAGTGGGTGCTCGATTTGCAGGATGCTCACTTTTTAGATTGGTCACCCGCGCAAACCGCGATCCTCTTTGCCAAGCGCGGAGATATCGGTTTTTACGATCTAGAAGCACGTGAATGGGTGTTTGTCGCAAAGGGGATGGATGGCTCGTGGGTTACACTTCCGACGAAAAAAGTTCCCAAGCGATAATTGCGCTATACTACGAGTATGACCCTTCCTGATGTACTCACTCGCGGCGTTGCAAAAGTGATCCCCAAGGATTTGGCAGAAGCGAAACTGAAAAGTGGTAAGAAACTACGACTCTACTGGGGAATTGACCCAACCGGAGCAAAGATTCACCTCGGCCATGCGGTCCCCCTGCGTAAAATGAAGGAATTTGCTGACGCGGGACACGAGGTGATCTTCATCGTCGGAAGTTTCACCGCGATGATCGGCGATCCGACCGATCGCGAATCCCTTCGGCAACCCCTGACAAGAGAAGACGTGAAGGCAAATTTCGAGACGTACAAGCAGCAAGCATCGAAAATTCTGGACTTTTCGAACGTGCAGGTTCGCTACAACCATGAGTGGTTGGAGACATTACGCTTCGAAGAAATTCTGAAACTTGGTTCCTGCTTCACGGTACAACAAATGCTGCAGCGCGATATGTTCCAGGAACGGATGAAAAAAGGGCAGGATCTG
>CAZLEW010000092.1:0-3277 GCA_964558635.1 uncultured Candidatus Peribacteria bacterium | reverse complement strand
CACACTTGCTGCGGTTGATCTGAAGTCATTACTAGACGACATCCGCGAAAAAAAGAAGATGCCCGAGATGTTCGAATCACCCGAGATTCAACTCGCTCTTGAAAAGCGCATGGAAGAATTGGGCATCACGCTCGATGCGCGCGATCAATGGGAAGCACTGAAGAAAACGATCGGCACGAAGGCGGAAGCACTAGAGAGCAAAGCCGAGACATCATTTGCGACAGAACTGATGCGCCGCGCTGGTGGCTGGGGTGTGATGGGAACAGGCCTCCTCGCCGTTCTCTCGTGGCTCGGATTCTCGAAAGCCAAAGACCTTCGACAGAGCATCAGCACTCGCGGGTACCTCCGCACCGCCATCGAAGGCGTGAACGAACACCCGATCTTCGCGGCACTCATCGCGGGGCTGGGCCTGAAGGTGGGGAGCGAAGGCTACCAGTACATTCACCAGAACATGCCGGTACTGAAGGACTACGTCGAGTCCGTCGCAGGGAAGACTGGCCGCTCGGCACTGGAAGCTGCGGAGAATCTTGCAGAGAACATGGCAGAGAAAATGAAAGAAGCAGCGGTGAGCATCAAAGACACGGGCATTCGCGGCCTCGTGAAGGGCCTCGCCCTCGCCACGAATTCAGAATACGACGAAGAAACAGGTGTGATCACGATGCCGAACATGCTCTTTGGAGGTCAAAAAACACTCGCTCCCCCGTTCATCACCGCCTGGAAAGCAGGACAACGACGCGATGGAACTCATGCCCTCACGAAGGCATCGTACTCGCTCTTCTTCATCGAGAACCGTTTCGATGCGATCCTTCGCGAAGCAACAATCGCCGATACCCGTGCCCTCGCGGCCGATGCGTCGCTCCTCTCTGCGGTACGCCGTGGCAAAGAATTGATGGCTGACGGGTTCCGCCCCGGAAGCGGCCACCCAGAATCGAAGGAGCTGGAACGTATTCTTCAAATGGCGATCGACCATGATCCGGTCCTCAAAGCAGCAGCACCGCTCGACGTGCAAACAGCGAACCGTAACGAACTGGAACAACGCCTAAAGCAGGTTGAAGCAGAAATGGATTCATTTTTTGCGAAGAAAGAAATACCAACATTCAAAGAAACGGGCGATGCAATCAAGAATATTGCGTACGAAGCGCAGGAAAAATTGCGCACGGGCAACCACGGAGGCAGCCCAGAAAACATCAAGAAAGAAGCACTGAAACGCATTCAAGAAAAAATTGACGCACATACGGCCGACATCAATGGTCGAAAAATCTCACTAGGAAAGGAGTACGCCGATCTCCTCAGCCTGCAGAACGATGCGATCCTGGACCATGCGAAACAGAAGCTCGATACGGGCGCCGGCGGAAGTGCGTGGGCCGAACGGAAACTGGAATCAGCGGTGAAACAAGCAGAGGGATTTGGGTACAAAATCTCATCGAAGGGAGGCAAATACGTTATGGGAGCCATCACAGGCTACTCGTTTCTACCGCTCGCGATGGAAGGACTCAACGCCATGAAGAGTGGCGACGACGCGGCTGCGGCACAGAAAGCATTTGCGTATGATGCAGGCGAAGCCATCGGAGGGTTCATCCCTGGCGTGGGCGAAGCGCTCGATTTCCGCTCCGCAGTGATGGGTACTGATCTCAACGGCCGCGAACTGGATACCTGGCAGCGCGTCACGGCTGGCGTCATGGGCACGCTCGGCACCGCGTCGATCGTTGCAGGCTTCTTCACAGCGGGCACCTCCGTCGTTGCCTGGCGCTTCATCCGTGGTGGCGCAGCCTCACTTGATGCCGCACGCACGATCAACAGAGCGCGAAAGGGCGTTGAAGTTGCGGGTGTCACAGCAAAAACCCTGAAGAAAATCGACACCGCGAAAGACAGTACGAAGGCACTCGAGAACATGTTCGAAATCACGACGGTGCAACGGCATGCACGCAGAGTGCAGAATGCCGTCCATAACGTGCAACGCGGCATGCAACTCGTGTCCTATGGTCAACTTGGCTTTCAGATCGCAAGCGGCTTGAACACGATCTACGGCAATGCGGATGCATTCGTCGGAAATGTGCAAGAAAGACTCGCGATCGGCGCTGATGCCGTTCACAAATTTGCAACGGGACAAAGCCAACCATCACCGATCGATGCCCCTGCAGCATGAGTGACGACACCACACAATCACCGGATGCTCTCCCCGTACCGCCGGTCGATGACACGCGCGCCGACACGCGTCCCCCTCAACCCAACGAACGCGACGAAGAACGCGAACGTACAGCCACAAAACGCGACGTACGTTCTGAACGAGCAACGCTGACAAAGAAGATCGATGTGCAACGTACGGCACAGGAGATTTCGGACCTTGCGAGGGAATTTGGTGCGCAGAGGAGCGCAGATATGACGCGCGCAACGACTGTTATCGCATCCGATGTTGCACGAGAGATAGCAACACTCCAGCGCGATGACGTTCCTACACGTGAAAAAATCCTGATGGGTCTTCGTGCTGTTGCCGCCGTTAGCGGTGCACTCTGGGTCGGCAAGCAATTCAACCGTCTGTGGACGTCCCTGTTTGGCTCGGGGTTCATCTCGACCATGGGCAAGATCGGCGTGGGAGTTGGCGCACTGTTCACCGGCGCACATTTCATCGCGCGCGATACCTCACCTCGTGCAGAAGGGCAGCCAGAGACGCCTTTTGCACTCGCGAAGCCGTTCGAGATCGACGGCATGAAGCTTCGTCTGTGGGTCCACGCTGAAGGATTGATTCCAGAACTGAGAGTGACGGCAAACACGAAGTCTTACAAACTACAGATGAACCCTGCCAGCGCACAGCTCCTACGATTTCTGTCGCTCACATCCCAAAGCGGGTACGTTGAACTAGCAACGGGGCAGCGCATTGCACGTACAGAAATCACTCGCATCGCACGGGCACTGTCGCTGTCGTCAGAACCAACGGTGAGCGGCAACGTTGCAATCGAACAGCCAGATGGATCAGGCGGATATACGTCTTCATCGATACACTACGTCTTCGAACGTCTCCCCTCCCCTTCACTGTAGTATGAGCGTCCTCCGCACCTACCTCTTCCTTATCCCTATCACTGCGATGGTGCTTTCGGAAGTGATGAAGATCGCAGTGGAGTACGCACGAACAGGCCACTGGGCACAGGGGATGTTCCGGCCTGGCGGTATGCCCAGCTCTCACTCGGCATTCGTCACATCACTCCTCATGATCATCGCGCGGACACACGGTATCGAGTCGGGTGAATTCGCCATCGCATTCGTGTTTGCATCTGTCGTT
>CAZLEW010000091.1:0-3317 GCA_964558635.1 uncultured Candidatus Peribacteria bacterium | reverse complement strand
TTATTATGATGCTCGTGCTGCATCCAGCCACGCTGTCATTGCGGTGAGAAATGCTTTGAGCTGCGTTTGCACATCGTCGGGGAGTGCCGCAATGAGGCGCTTTTTGTGATCTTCCATGTCGCCATCGGCTGGGAATAGTTCAGATGCTTCGACGGGCAGTTCCATACTCGTTTTTCCGTCCCACTGCAGCATCGGAAAGCCGAGCAAAGCAAGAGGAGCATCGAAGACAGCATCAATTGCGAGCCATTCACCGTCGACCTTTACCTTCAGGAAATCATGGTAATCGGGAATCGTCGAGCCATGGAATTTTGCGAGTGCATCGGGCCAAGGATGAATGGGGAAACGACCGAAATCATGGAGGGCGAACCAGCTTTCAACGTCGTACTGAAGCTCTGTAAGGAGCAAGCGAAGAAGCGCGTGTTTTCCGCTACATGTACCTTTCTCAGCCGTAAGAACGTCGAAAGGATTTCGCGAACCAATATCGCCGTATGCGATGTCTCGGATACACTCATATGCGGCAACCAGTCTCTTCTCCTTTGGCATCGCCTCAAAACGCTGTACGAGTTCGGTGAATGCTGCGGGTGTTTCGGGTTGTGTCTGCGATTCGGACATGTGAATAGTCTATCACCTTAGCGTGAGCCATAACACCGCCAAAATCACCGGCTGATGCACTAAATAAATTACCAAGGAATGCCTGCCGGGCCACAAAAAACATTCCAGCAGCAGCCCGGAGTTTATCCTGAGCGTCGTCGAAGGGCGGCCGCGGTCCATGGTGGTTTCCAGCCGCGCCCCTTCGTGGGCGCGGGTTGAGAGGGGAATCCCTATCGCAAACCCCAGCAGTATTGGCCCGAGCCACGGGATGGGTGGTACGTAGTCGACCGAGATGATATGCGGCATGAGGTCGAAGGGTGCGAGCGCGATGCATGTGAGACCAAGGATCGCGATGAAGGCAGGGTGCAGACGGCGTAGGAACGGGAGCAGGAATGAGCTAAAAGCAATGAGATGGAGAATGCCGAAGCGGACCCATGTTTCCGGATCCGCGATTGCGGTCACAAGCGCCACAAGCATCGCAGCGCTGAGAATGGTCCACCCGCGCCGCCAGCCACGTTCGTAGGCGTGTGCTGACCTGGTCCAGAATCCTGCACTGATGCCCGAAACGCCCAGGAAGACCGATGCCACGACCGCTTGGAAGACCTTCCACGCGCCGTGCCCGACATCAATGTCCCACCCGTAAAACTCCTGCAGATCGTAGGCGCCGTGATAGACGACCATGCCAAGAAGCGCGGCGCTGCGAGTAAGATCGAGCCAGCGAAGCCTCATTGTTCTTTGGAATCGGGCGAAACGCCCGCCGAAGCTTTAGCGGAGGCGGGCCAGAGCATCCAGATCGAAACGAGAGCAAAGAGGATCGCAAGGAAACGGATGAGCGGGAGAAATTGCCCGAGGATCGCAACGAATGTACCAATGCCAAGGAGAAGCCCAGGAAGCGCGAGGCACACAGGGCAGAGGAGTGCGAGACCGCCGAGGGTTCCCGCAGCACCCACAGTACGTTTGATGCCGACGGGGCATGCGCCAAAGCGGCGTTGCCACCCGAAGAGACCTGATGCGACTGAGAGTAGGATGATGAGCACGATCGTGAACGTGACATCGATCGTCGTCGGGGGCACGCGCGGAAGCATGGGGAAAGGTAGGGCGATGATCCGCAGTTCCCACCCGAAAAATACGATTGCAATGGTGAACATCGCGAGGAACCATGTCCAGAACATCTGCGAGCCTAGGACACGACGTTCACTTGTTGGCATAGGCACATCCGGGACAGTCTTTTCCGCATTCGCCTTTCTCACACGCTGCTGCATTGCAATGTTCACATGTTCCTTGGGCTTTCAAAGGGCACGACTGCACGTTCGCGAACGCTGTGCCACCTTTGACGACAACTGCGCTATAGCCCACGACGAGGCCGAGGGTTCCGAGTGCGAGGATGAGCCATGGGGATTTTTGCTGCACGGAGGTGAGTATAGCATTTCCTGCGATACAAAAACACCCTCCGTGAGGAGGGTGTTTTTGTTGAATGCATGAGGAGGGGATACCTCGCTTACGCTTTGCTGGCCATGAAGCATGCCTTGCAGAGGACTGGGCGTCCGCCTTCGCTCTCTGAGCGAGGCTTGAACGGGACCTGGCAGGCCGTACCACACTGGGCACAGACAGCGTCAAACATTTGACGGTCGCCACCCATGCCACCACCCGTGCGCTGACCCTTGCGGGCGTCGCGACAGGCCTTGCAGCGCTGAGGAGCGGATAAATTGCGTTCCGTGTAGAACGCTTGTTCGCCTTCCGAGAAGTCGAACATTGCACCGCAGTCGCGGCACTGGATCTGTTGATCAGCCATAATGCTGAGAAGAAAAAAGGAAGTAAGACGCATCGTCTCCATTCCTTTCTTTATCGTGTGACCGATCAGCGAGGACTGGACGTTTGCTAAGGCAAGTATCCTCGTGTTTGGTTTCATTGTCAATCTCTTTCGCTATAGTACGCTGAAACAGTTGTTTTAGCGTGTTACAGAGATCTCCACTCCTCCCTCGGCCAAGGGGGCAGAGACTGTTATACGTTGATTTGGCAGGACGCGGATTGTGTATCCTGATTCCTTCTTATCATTGGATGCACTCGGATCCTTTGGTATCGAAATAATGTACGTCTCGTTGAGAACATCCAAGGAGATGCCATCACATGTCATTCTGGATGTACAGATGTTCTGTGGTTTTTTCTCAGCCGAAGATAGGCTCGGTGGCAGATTGCCATTGTTATCAATCGCATATTGATAGGTGGCATTCAGGATTGTATTGATATCGCTTCGACGTTGGGCATTTCGAGCATCTTCCAGGTTGGTACTCGTCTGCGTTTGTACGAACGTTCCCCACGGTGTGCTGTTCGCAGGTGCTAGAATAGTCGGTGGCGTGTGCAAGGCACTTGTGTTCGCTGTGAAGGTGAGCGAAGCAGCTTCTCTGTTATATTTTGTCGTGATTTTGAGGAAGCCGTTCATAGAATCAAAGATGTTTTTGACGGCATCGACCGTTACATTCATATCAATAGTTGGTGATGATGTGATGGTGTTCTTCCCAAAAATCTTTGTGAGAAGACGGCGTTGTTTGTTCTTCGGGATTGTCACTGTGTAACGCGTCTTGTTCTGTAGCTGTTCTTGCAGCACCCCGAAGAACGCTTCTACTTCGCGCATCGACGTGCGGCGGTTTCGTGCTTGCGCCGTGATGTACGCTGTATACTGCTTCTGATCGACTGGTATACTGAACCAAGTACCGATATAGGGGGAT
>CAZLEW010000090.1:0-3438 GCA_964558635.1 uncultured Candidatus Peribacteria bacterium | reverse complement strand
TCCTTTTTGTATGCGGGGGTGTACCACTGGGCATGCGAATTGCTGTAGTGACTTTGGGATCATGTGCCCGCCTTTCTTCAGGTAGTCACGTGCTTCATTGAGTGTGTCGATGATCCCTTCTTCAAGGGCGTAGTTGCCAAGTGTTTCGGAGACGATGACATCTGCCTTTGGTAGGGGGATATCCGCCGAATGCGCGTGCACGAAACGGCAGCGTTTCATGTCATTTTTTTGTGCAAGCTTCTCTGCAACTAGTCCGACATCGCCACTCTCAACGAGCCAGCATTCCTTTGCGCCAAGTTGTTCTGCAAGGAAACTTAAAAACCCCGTTCCAGAACCAATATCAAGCACGATGCTTTTTGCTGGGATGATTGATGCTTTGAGTGCTTTATAAAAAGCGTCATTGCGGAGGCGATCGCCGAGGAGTTTTCGTTGGAGTTCGAGCATGTGCAGCAGAATAGCGTAGTTTAGAAATTCTTACGTGCCAGTTCCCGCAGTCCGGGGAGTGCCTCGGTGAATTTTCTTACGTGTTCATCTTTTCGGAGAAGGACATCGCTCAGAATACTCGTGAAACTCCCTTCGTTGATGCATCTGTCCATCGGGAGGAGAAGTTCTGGTGAATGTAGGTAGTCGCGGAAGAGGCCATCGAACTTATTTTGGTATCCGATGCAGC
Organism: uncultured Candidatus Peribacteria bacterium; assembly: GCA_964558635.1. Classification (GTDB taxonomy): domain Bacteria; phylum Patescibacteriota; class Gracilibacteria; order Peribacterales; family Peribacteraceae; genus DALYDP01. Next base: position 2,768 of record CAZLEW010000090.1, on the reverse strand, counting down.
ATACAGGCACGCATGCGACGGCCATGCCAATCGCAAGATGCATTCTTCCGACGAGGCCGAAATCAAGGAGCTGTAGTATGCGTTGTAGGTCGGAAACGTCGCATGGAATCTGCAGTACATGGCAGCGCGCAGCATCGTCTGCTGTGAGCAAGGACACGATCGATTCCATAAGCCGAATTTCGTTTGGAAGATTGGGTCGTTTGTATTTTGCATGTGGGATCAGAACGAAACTGGCGTCTTTCATTGATCGAATTGTTTCTGCGCACATTCGTTTGAGAGTTTCGCAATCGTAGTTTTTATTATCGGCGATGTTCATTCCAATGATTGTTTGTCCTTTTGTGCGCTCTGATTTAATCCATTGCTCGGTAGGAGTTAGCTGATTTGAGCGGTTGGTATCTACAGTGAAGAGGAACGAGATGTCTGCGGCGAGTGTTATTGGCCGAGAGAGGAATTGTTCCATGCGTGCATGGGACGAAGGTTCTCGCGCGACGATGCGAACGCTTCGTGGTAGCCACCGAAGCGCCCATACCATGATTCGTGACGGATGCTTATTAAAACTGCAGTTGATGATGTCGACCTTGATACCCATCAATGCTACTCCGTACGCTAGGACCGCCTTGTGGAGGGCAGAAAGTACGCCATAGTGACCGTCCATGATATCCATCCCTAATACGATAAAACGTTTTGAATTCCATAGTGTCCGTATCAAGGAAGGGAGTTGTATCGCAAATCCGAGCAGCGTTCTGCTGATGAATAGGATTTTTCGAAGTCCTTTTGAACGATAGTAGGCCGTGCTTTCATGCGACCCAAAGAGTGACACGCTCTTCGCTTCAGGGATGAGTGAATCCCACGAGCCGTCTTCGTAATTAAGGACGGTGATATGCTCACCTCGAAGTTGCTGGATGCACGTACGCACAACTTTTTCATCGCCAATACTCCCAGGAATGCTTGGAGGGAGAAGGCAGATTGTGCGGTCGAGGGATGAGCGATCCATCACTTCATTGTAGCACGAAGTATGATTAAAAGTAAGAGAAATACTATTACAACGTCTATTTTAGCGAGAGGATGAGTGATGTTTCCGGCGCATTGCGTAACAGATGAGCGACAGGCAGAGTTGACCGATCGTGAGGATTTTCGTTTTACCATTCAGGAGGAGCGAGTACAAAACAGTAGGCAGGAACATTGTTCGTGCAAATGCTTTGAATACGTGCGGAGATTGTTTCGCCTCGATAAACGCCGTATGGCTTTTTACAGCAAGTTCCTCACGTTCGAGGTATAGCTTTATTCTTGTGGGTTGGATGGCAGAAGTCTCATGAGAGACTCTACTTGGAGGATGCCAGATTCCTTTCTGGCGTTTGACGTATGTGCGGCAAGATAACCCCTCTCGTCGGTGTCTGTATCCTGCGCCTTGTGAGCGCACCACGTCTGAGGGGGTTAGTTCGTCGAATGTGAGCTCCTTTCGTTCGATGCCCTCTTGTACGATGTTCATGATGCGAGGATCGCGTACGACGACAATGTTGTCGCCGCGACTGTCTTTGACGTATTGCGGAAGCCATGCATCACCGATTGATACATCGGCCGTTTCCCCGATCACATCGTCTGAATAATCGTCCGCGAGGTATTTTAAGAACCCGTGTCCCCAGTTTGCACCGAAAAGATGTGATGAAGGTGCGCTGAAATGACTTGTTTTGCCGTGTTCGTCTGTGCATGAGATTTCTGTCGCATGAAAGTTTGCTGGTCGCCCTGGTCGTTTTTTGCGAAAGTCTATACGAGTCATTTTCTCCGTCGGAATGTGGAATTGGCTTGCGAACAATTCTGCGTAGTGCTTACTTTTTAAGTGCCCGCTGATGATGCCCACGCAGAACGTAATCCTTTCAGCGAATACTGGCTCATGCCGCGCAAGGAGGCGGAGCCCACGGATGAACGACGGAACGCCGACGATTGCATAGCGTCCTTCGCGTTGTGCAATTTCGTGCAAAACCCCCGACATTTCGACAGGATAGTATGCGGACTTTGCAGATCTCAGAAGATCATCTGGAGATCGGGAGATGGTGTAGCGAAACAGTGTGTCGCCCGATGATGGGATGACATGCGCAACGCCATCCACCAAGCCTTCGGAGAGCAGTTTTTGAAGGAGCCACTGCGTAAATCCGCCAGATGTGCGTTGCTGTCGCACGCTTTCATTTGAGACATATCCTCCGTATATCCCGTTGTGGTATCCAATTTTTGGATCGAAGGAGCATGATCCTTCAAAGAGCTCTTTCGATAGGTCGTCGTCGGTCGGGTTACCGTCGGCAAACGGACACACCGAACATGGATCGATGTTGCTGTTCACGTCAGGAGGCAAAATTGCTGAATATTGCCCTTTACTATCGAATGCGATAGAGATGGGGGAATCTTTCATTGCGGCACACGTTCCACATCCGATGCAGTATCCGCCATCGATGACTGTCTTTTTGAGTTTTTCTATTTGGGAAGAACGTTCCATGCAATGAGCTTATGCGATGGATCTAGTGATGTAAATAACGCGCTCTCGCAACATTTTACCGTCTAAATACTTTTTTCACACGTCGCAAAAACCTCCACGCGCTGAATGTGAACGTGATTTTTGGCAGGTAGGAAGCCACACCCGTTGCGGCGTTCCACAGCACACGTCGTCGTCGTTTTGATGTGTTGGCGTTGTCTTTAAATTGTGCAAACGACCGAGGTGCTACGAGAATGTTGTAATCTCGTACGTAGACTTTCGTGAATTCCGCCCCGAGGAACAT
>CAZLEW010000089.1:0-3507 GCA_964558635.1 uncultured Candidatus Peribacteria bacterium | reverse complement strand
ACATCCGCATGATGGCCGCCGCGCAGCCGTTCATCTCGGGTGCCATCAGCAAAACAATCAACCTGCCGAATGAAGCAACCGTCGAAGATATCAAGAGCGCGTACTTCCTCAGCTGGAAGCTGGGGATCAAGGCGAATGCGCTCTACCGTGACGGTTGCAAAATGAGCCAGGCACTCAATACCTCGAGTGATAAGAAAGAGGACCCTTCGACGAGCTCAGGGCAGGAAAAGATAGAAGTGCAGATCATTGAGAAAATTGTCATCAAAGAAATGCCGCGTCGTCGCAAGCTTCCAGACGAACGCATGTCCGTGACGCACAAATTCTCCGTTGCGGGTCACGAGGGCTATATCACGGTCGGTATGTACGAGGATGGCAGCCCGGGTGAAATTTTCATCAAGATGAACAAAGAAGGGTCAACGCTCTCTGGTGTGATGGATATGTGGGCGACGAGTATGTCGATGAACTTGCAGTACGGCGTGCCGCTGGAGGTGCTCTGCACGAAGATGGCGCACTCGCGCTTTGACCCCATGGGTATGACGACGAACAAGGAAATCCCGATGGCGAAGAGCTTCATGGATTACCTTGCGCGTTGGATGGCGCTCAAATTCCTGACGAAGGAGAAAGCGATGCAGATTCACAACCACGAACTCGTGGAAGAGTCGTACCGCAGCGGATCGAAGAGTAAGGATGCGTTTGCCATGCGCCTGCAGATTGTGGATGAGGGGGCTCCTGCTCCTGTTGAGTTCATGGAGACGACGGATGTTGCACTCTCGGTGACGGTGGAAGATTCTGCGAAGGTGACGCTCTCGAAGACAGAATTAGCAAAGCTTCAGGGGTTCACCGGTTCGCTCTGCTCGTCGTGCTCCAGCGCAAAAATGAAGCGGAACGGCTCGTGTGAGGTGTGCCTCGATTGCGGCGCAACGAGCGGGTGTAGCTGAGAAAAGAGCCGAGATGATAATCGTCGTTGAGAGTACGGGTACCCTGGCCAGAGATGGTCGGGGTATCAGTATGATCTTGTGTCCCGTATCTTGATCTGTACCATATATTCCTTGTGCATTTTTTTGGCCAGGAAGCAGTTATATGCGACAGAAGCAGACAGCAGCGGCAGCCCCTCTTGAACAATCATTATTCAATGAGGGACCAACGCATCTCACGAAGGTCGGAGCGAAGGCACTCGAGCGCTGGTTTACGCAGATGCGAGAGCCGTTTAGCGACGAGGGGCAACGAGATGCCACGTGGGTTGATGGCGATCATCCGTTCGCGGTGTTCGATGAATTTTCTGCGCGTCGACCTGATGCGGTACAGATCGCAGACGGTCTTGCGAGCGATGTCTTTAAGTTTGAACGCACGGGAACGATCGAGGGGCGTGAACCGTATCCGTGGCAAGTGGGGGCGCTCCGGTGGTCTGTGTTTTCCCTGCTGCAGGGCGGGAGTTCCTATTTGATCGAAGGCGGACCGGGTGCCGGGAAGACGTTCGTCCTCGGTCGGGCCGTGCATAATGCGGTCCGAGCGCAAATCGCCGGCGTCATGGATCGTGTCGTCACGATCGTCTTCAATAAGCCGTTCACGGCAGAGCAGCAGGTACTTGATGTCAGAGATCGATCGGAGCGGGCCGCGACCATCGATGCCCTTCGCAAGGACGAGCTGCGACACATCGTTGCGTACTGCGCATCGGTTCTGCCCTCTTCATTGGCTCAGGTCTTTACTATTAAGGAGTGTAGCGCGATTATTCAGGCCACACTTGATACGACGGCAGCGTACGAACGGGTGCGTTTGCTCTGCGGTTCCGAAGAGGTTGATCCTTCGATTCTTACCACATTATCGTATATTTTCGGCGGCACGGCACGTGTGATCGACGATTATGTGAAGGGTCGCCAGAGCGTCCTGCGGTTTTCGAAGCATGTGGATGACGATCCGGCCGCACCCGATGCATCGTTGTTCTCCGGCGATATTCTCCGCGGCGTTCCACCGGAGTACCTACAGAGCGGTAAGGTGGCATCGACGATTCGCGGTTTGGATATTGGTCGATCAATCGATGATATTTCAACCGAGGGGCTTGCACAGATTCGCGTGCTCCTCACCACGCAAGGGACGTTGGATCGGCAGCACCCGGGTGCGAAGATAGCGTACCTTCTTGCGAAGACCGGCGTCGTCGTCGTCGATGATTCGCGAAGGGGTGCGAGACTGTTTCAGGAAGCGAAGGGTCTTGAGCTACGGGGCAAAACGCCTCCTCCGCTTGTGATCATGGCCTCGGCGTTGAGCGAAACGAACGGAGACAAAGCGCGACCGAGTGCGGATCGTGTCTCGCCGAAGCTTCCGTCGAACGAATTGCTTGGAACAATTGCCCAAGATGTCGGGACTGATGTTGTTCCGCGCGACGCGTCCGAAACGCTCTACCATTCTACGTCACGTGAGACGCTCAATCGTGCGGTGGAACTACACTTCGAATCGCCGCCAATTCTTGATTGTTACCCAGATCATCCAAAGCCCTTTGAGTGCGATACAATCATTGTTGTAAATGCGAAGGTTACTGATGCATACGTCGCACGGTTTCGCGCAGAGTATGAAAAGCGAGGTATTCCAGCGCAGGTTGAGCCGTTGATGGTCGATCACTGCCCTCAGAAGCAGAGAATCAGCCGCACGCACGCCATGTTCGCATGGATGGCGAATAAGAACCAAGCCTTAGGACCAAGGATCCTCGTGATTCTGGATCATGCGTACCGTGATGCCGTCAGTCTTCCGGCGGAGAACGTCCTCATCGCTACGGGATTATCAGATCAAAAGAGTGGGCGTATTGCCGGTCGATTGAGCCACGTACGTTTAACAGGAGAAGAAGGTAGGCGTTCGATGCTCAGGCAAGTGCTGACATCCGATTCGTCCGCATCGCTGCACGACGTGTTTTCGTTGGAAGATACGTTCGTACCGTTGGCGGTGGCACTTGGGAAGAAGGGCGCAGCGAGAGACAAAAAGAAGGCGAAAGAATTACCATCATTTCCTGTTCTCACGCCGAGTGTGAGGAAAAAAATGAGGAAAGAAGAGGGCGAGTCGCTCGTGCATGACGAACACGGATCGATGGAATCGTATGTGCCCGATGAACTGCGTGATACCTTCAATCGGGCATGTGCACAATTGAGGATGCAGCAGCCGACACTCAGGCAGTGGGGAAGTGCGAAAGTACGCGCATCATTTCAAATGGCACTTCTTGGCGCTTTGTGGCCAAGTTTTCGTCCTCTTTGCCGGGTGAAAAAACCCGTGTGGGAGGAAGCATTGAATAGCAAATTGTATAGGGAGTCTTCTTCGCCGGATACCATGGTCGACGCGGCTGTGAGCTATTTTCAGGAGTGTACCAAGATACGTATGAAGGGGGATACGCATGTGTCGCAAGAGCACGATGAACAATTTGTTCAGCAGAGCACAACATCGCCTGACGATATTTCAGCAGATGTCGTCGCTGGTGCATTTGAAGAAGTTCTTGAATGTACTGAAGATAATGATGGTGATCCTTAT
>CAZLEW010000088.1:1499-3556 GCA_964558635.1 uncultured Candidatus Peribacteria bacterium | reverse complement strand
ACGTCTTGCCGATGCAAAACTGTGTCCCGATCCGCCATGGCGTTCGGGAACATCATTTCCACTCCCCGAGGGCCTGTAATGCGGCAAGCTGTTCGCGAATGCAATTTTTCTCCATTAAATCGTCATATGCGAAAAATTTGACGTCATCAACCTGATAGAGCCGCTTTTCGAGATACGATGTAAGCCCACTCAGGACAATGTTTCTGATTCCCAATCCCTTGCACGTCCGGCGCAAGATTTTCTGAAAAATCGTCTTTCCCTCCGCATCCAATTGCTCGGGAAGGCAACATGCGCAAACCAAGGAGAAATGTTCCGATAAGACATTCTCCCCTTGAAAAGACTGGACAAATCGAATGCCCAATCTTTCCGAACTATCGTTGTTTGATAAGAAGAGAAACCCCCATTCGGGAAAGGTAGGGAGCTGGAGCAAGCTGACATCAACCTCTTCTCCTTCCTCACATGCCTTTATGCACAATGGCACAGCCCGTGGACGGATCTCCTGTGGAATAAACTCAAGACAATCGACTACGGTACTAACCAAGCGCTTCAAACCGATCGTTGCATTCATATCACATTTCCTATGCTGTAAATGAACAAAATAAATAAAACATTTATTGACATGCGTCAATTATAGGAACATCTTTGTGGTGGCCAATACCACCTCAGGGGTGGATGTAATCACCACATTGTGCTATGCTGGAAGCATGTTCGCTCCCCTGCTTGAACAAATCGGCCTTAGCCCCAACGAAGCGAAGATTTACGAAGCGCTCATGACGTACGGCGGTTCAGGCGTATCGTCCATTTCCTCGCGCGCGAAAGTGCACCGCCGCAACGTCTACGACACACTGCAACGCTTGCTCCAGAAAGGACTAGTCTATGAGGTCTATACGACCAAAGAGACCGCATACCACGCGGTCGACCCCAGCAAGCTGATCGAGCTAGCACAGGAGCGGACCCGCCTCGTAGAAGGGTCTCTCCCTCAGATGCTCAAGACGTTCCACGCGCTCAAGAAGACCGAGAGTTCCTACATTTACAAAGGGATCGAAGGCGTGAAGAACTACATGCGCGACACGCTCGCCGTCGGCGAAGACATATATGTATTGGGGGCGAAGGGGGCGTGGTTCGATTCTCGCCTCGATTCGTATTCAGGATGGTACATAGAAGAAGTAAAAAAACGGGGCATGAAAATCCACATCCTGTACGACCATGAGGTGCAGGAGAAAATGCCGGACATTCCGGGCAGGCTAGGCCCCTATTACAAATTCTTGCCGAAGGGATATTCCACCGAATCGGCGATCGACATCTTCGGCGACCACATCCTCACCTACTCCGGCCTCACGCTCGGCAAATGGGCCGACGACCTCACGGTGTTCGTGACGATCAGCCCCAAGCTCGCCGAGGCCCAGCGCATCTGGTGGAAAATGATGTGGGATATGCTGCCAGAACCGAAAAAACGGAAGCGCTGAGAGTGAGAAATCCGCGCACGAAACCCCAGTCATGACGCTTGGGGTTTTCTCCCATTTCTCTTGAAGATACTCATGAAAAATGTTACACTTTAGATACACTTTTTCACCTCATCATGACCACACGTCTTATTGGCATCAAGCAATTTCGGCAAAACATGACGAAGATTTGGAAGGAAAACAGGAAAAAAGGGGCGCAATTCATTGTGATGCACCATTCGCTGCCCATCATGAAAGTAGAAACGCTGAATGGGGACGATCTGCTACTGGAACAACTTGCCCTCGACATCGCTGAGGCGAGAAAACAAGGAGCGCGCGGTGAGGGGCGTACCTCCGCTGAAGTCCGAGACATTCTTGGTCTATGACGTGGAACATTCGTTGGATGCCTAAGGCGATCGATGAAATGAAAAAGCTTCCCAAGAAGACGCGCCTTCGCGTTGTGAACAAAATGGATTGGATCATCGCCCAAGAGAAACCGCTCTCCTTCGGAAAAAGACTCACGAGCGAGCGATTCGGAACATATCGCTTCCGCGTTGGCGACTATCGAGTGCTGTGCGACATCCAGGCTGGAACTGTTTCCATTCTGCTCGTCCT
>CAZLEW010000088.1:0-1399 GCA_964558635.1 uncultured Candidatus Peribacteria bacterium | reverse complement strand
CATTCGTATGCACCTCGCTCACGTCGTCATCCTCCTCAAGTGCATTCACAAAATCTGCCAGTTGCTCCATCGCTTTTTCATCGGGCAGCGGTGCTTTCTGCTGTGCCACATAGCGCAGACCCGCTGAAAGGATCTCCCAACCACTCTGCTTCAAACAATCGCGCACGGCAGTCCATCCTGCGATATCCGTCGTCACCGTTATCGTATCGTCCGACGCATCAACATCCTCCGCACCGATATCGATCAACTGTAATTCTAGTTCTTCTACATTCTGCTCTCTGCTCTCTGCTTTCTTCGCCACCACCACTCCCCTGCGCGCAAACATCCACAACACAGAGCTCGACTCCGTAAACGTTCCTCCGTTCTTGCTGATCATCGACTTCACATTCCCGAGGGTACGATTCGTGTTGTCGGTCAAACATTCGATCAAACATGCAACGCCACCGGGTGCCATACACGCGTAGAGTACTTCCTCCATCTTCTCACCCTTCAGCTCGCCCGTGCCCTTCTTGATCGCACGCTCGATATTTGCATTCGGCACACTGTCCGCCTTCGCCTCGGCGATCGCATTCTTCAGAGCGCTATTGGTCACGGGATCACCCCCGCGCTGCGCCGCGATCTCGATCATCTTCGCGTGCTTCGTATAGATCTTCCCGCGGGCCGAATCGGCCGCGGTCTTCTTCACCCGAATGTTATGCCATTTACTGTGACCTGACATAGAAGAGAGGAATGCTTGTCACGGCGTAGTCCGCGGACGAAGCCGGATGCCATTTTGAGTGTCCCGACATAAGTAGAAGGAGAATCTAGCTTGTCCTGAGCTCGCACTGAACAATAGTGAAGTGCGAAGCGAAGGATGCCATGTACTGTGACCAGACATGTAAGAAGAGTATAGCAAAACCAGGACACGTGTCCTGGTTTGCGTGCATTCCTGCGAATGCGCAGTTCCTTCCTGCTACTAGGCAAAGAACTCGATTGTTTGTGCTTCCGTATCGACGACATACCCTTCCATGGAGTTGATCTCACGATGAAGAGAATCGCCGACAGACCGGTACTTCTGATCGTTCGAAAAGTACCAGCATGCGCCCAAAATGTCCGGAAGATGCGTGACGATCACCACAAGCTGCGTCGACGCTCTCAGCTCGTTCAGAAGTGATGCCCGTTGGCTCTTCAAGGACTCGTCGGTCCAGCACGTGGCAATGTCATGCTTAGCGTACGTCACTCCGAGAATGTGAGCGATCGCGTCTGCAGATTGAATCGTGCGATTAATACTCGAGCAGAGCACCCGTACCGGGCTCAGTTGCCACGCCTTCAAGTGATTGCCCATCCGACTAGCCTGATCGAGGCCGGTCTGAGTCAACGTGCCTCTTACTGCTTGACCATGTCGTACGAAAACAATTTT
>CAZLEW010000087.1:0-3644 GCA_964558635.1 uncultured Candidatus Peribacteria bacterium | reverse complement strand
CTCTCCCTTCTTCACCGTGATCACCGCAGGAGTGAAGGACCAATCAGTGACAACGACATCAATGATCCGCGCCGACGGTTGCGCTTGCGGCGAGCATGCGCTCAGTGAGACACATACTGCCGCAACCAATAAGGGAAAACGCATAGAATACAGAGGAAAGCGTGAGCGATCATAGTACGGATTCTCTACAGTCGTGCAACGCATCTGGCTTGCGGTTGAACCTATGACATAATTTCAAGAGAGAAATTCTTCATTCAAGATCCCAGCAACTCACGCAACTTCTCTGCTGCGGTTATGAAACAAAACGCCCCAAGAAACACGAACGTACAGAGCATAACCAGATTTCTCCAGAGTGCTGGCCTCAGCTCTGGTGCGAGCAAGCGATTATTCATCCACAGAAGGATGCCCGTATACACGAACATGCTGAACGCATTCAGCATTGCACCAAGGATGATCAGTGTGAGCGGTTGATCAAACCCCGCAAGAAATACGGCAATACCAAAGAAGATTTGCATCCAGAGCACCACGTAGTAACTACGTGAGACGTTGTGTGTTGCTTTTGGCGTAAGGACCAAGACATTCTCGGTCATGATACGACTAGTGGAATCAAGCACCGTCAGCTGCGTAGCGCACAGCATTGTCCCTGTGACAATAAGGAAAAGTGATCCAACGATCGGGAGGGTTTCGCGACCGATAGCGACAGCCTCGTTCACGACGAACGCAATGCCACTGGCGTTCCCCTCGAGCCCAAACGTCGTGATAAACGCGAGGAGTGAGAGTGTGAGCATGGTGAAGAGCCCGAGGAGCCAAAACACAAGGAAGTGCTCTGTATTGACCAGCTTCCACCAGGTACGAAACGTGCGCAGGTTTTCTGGCGTACTCTCGAATGTGTGTCCCGTCAGCGAGAAGGCCTTTTGCTCTTTGCCAGATATTATTCCCGTGATTTTGTCAGCATACGCACCCATAGCGTAGCCTTTGTCACGCACGTAGCACGACTGGGCCAGATTTAAGTTTCCACCTGCGCCCGCATACGCCAAAGCACCGAGGAACGTACCGAACACTACTCCTTCAGGGAGGAAGAAATACGGAACACCATCCACGGAACCCATCCCGACGAGCCCCTTGGCAAGCAGTTGGAGATCAGAAACATCTGCGAGGTAGTACGTCAGGATCGCGATGAACGGTACGCCAATCCCTATGAGGTACTTCTGCAGTGTTTCGACGGTTTTATACAGCACGCTTCCCAGTGTGAGTATCGCACCGATAGCCAGGAAGATCCCTACGCCAAGGACTCGTGGATCGACTCCGCCAAGGACATGCCCGAACAGCGTTGCTCCGAAGAGGCCAATACCTGGCCACCCAAATCCCAAAAATGTGGAAGCAATAAACCACACAGGAAACCACCGCCACAGCCGAGCAAACCCCACAAACACGCTTTCCCCATGCACCAGCGCGTATCGTTCGACCTCCATGTTGATGAAAAACTGCATCGTGATCCCGACAAGGATCCCCCACACAATCCCCAGTCCATAGTTACTTGCCATGTATGGCCACAGGATGACTTCGCCGCTCCCAAGACCGAGACCGAGAATGATGAAACTAGGCCCGAGGAGTTGTCGCAATGCAGGAGCTTGTGGCAGTGTTTTTCGACCAAGGGGAGTCATGGAATCTCTCATGCATTTCATGATACTATGATCCTACTATGAAGCGAAACACAGAAGCAGTCATTCGGTACTTTGCAAAAAACGTTTCGATCGTCATCGGTCTCGTCATGATCTGGCGTGGCATTTGGTATGTGCTCGACTCCCTCGATGCCTCCCTCTTCGATGGGCAACACATCGTCACGGCGATTGGCGGTATCGTTGTTGGTTTGTTGATCCTCTATATACCCGATAAGGATTTGAAAGAGATTGAGAAGCTATGATATGGATCTAGCTTTACAATATGAGGAATGAAAATTTTGTGGTGCCACGGAGTTTCACTCTGCATGTCTTGTGTTGATGTGGTGGAATGGAGGTAACGGTGGATATTGCCCGATAACTTGGCAAGGATGGTTGGTGACTATTACCGAAGTCACCGTTTATATTGTTGTAATTTTTCGCATCTACCAGCAACCAGATATGTGGGTCATCCCCTTAATATTTCTTCTTATATTATCACAGCGTATTCAAGCTCTGAAAAATGCAAAATGTAAAAATCATTGATGTTTTTTATGGTGTCACGGGCCGGGATTGAACCGGCGACCCCGGGCTTATGAGTCCCGTGCTCTACCAACTGAGCTACCGTGACAGGGTCTAATACGATGATGTGCGGCCCAGTATAAGCAGATTCAAACCGAACGCCAGAGGCTTACTAGGGCTTTTGATGACCATGCCGATGCTCCTGCTCGAGGAATTGCGATTCTGTGAAGAAATGCCGAGCCGCCATCAATGCAACGAATGCAGCAACGCCTGCCGTCACATCGATCGAATCGAGATCGGGCTTCAACATCTTCCGCGCGATGACGAACGCAAGAAGTTCCAAAACCGCCGCAATACTGTGACTTACAAGCATGCGGATAAGCTCTAACCCAATGATAACGGCAAGGACCCGATTGATGAGTTCGTGGTACGTATCCGTCATCGACCAATCCATGACGACAAGTGCAAAAATACTATGAACAGCATACGCAATCACACCAACAAGCACGGCAAACGCCACAAACTTTTCAAGGAGAATAATCCCCCATTTCCATGACTGATCGATACGCTGGTGCATGTTCATGTTTCTACTATAGCAAAAATGAGCGAGGCGCGTGGTACCATTACGGCATGACAAACGACAACATCGACGTCTTCATGCGCGTGCAATGGAGAATCGAAGAACAGGGCCTGAGAATCGCCTCGAAGGATGACCGTCGGCCATGGGGAGGCTTCTTCGTCATCGACGAATCACAGGCACAACAGTTCATTGAAGCATTCTTCCCTGATGAAGATGCAACAGTACTCATGCAACATAAAGTGAGCCCAAAAATCCTCATCGTTGCGCCTGGCATACGCCTCTCGTGGCAGTACCATCACCGCCGTGCAGAACTTTGGCGTGTCCTCGAGGGGCCGGTCCTCGTCATGAGGAGCGATACCGATGCAGAAACAACACCGCAGCAGCACACGACCGGAGATGTTCTACGCATCGCACAAGGCGAACGACACCGACTCATCGGTGGAACAACCTACGGCATCGTCGCAGAAATTTGGCAACACACGAACCCCCGGCATCCGAGCAATGAGGAAGACATCATTCGCGTACAAGACGACTTTGGGCGACAGTGAACATGCTCCATGAACAGCGATATGGTGCATCCGCCATGCGTGCCATACACTGCGCGTACATGAAGCAACCAACACCCGCACGACGTCGTCTCATCGTTTCCGCCTTCTTCATCATCTATGCATTCATCGGACTCCGGGTTGTCGGGGACTATCCCATTCCCATGGATGAACCATCGCAAGACTTGCTCGGACAAGAAACCTGGAACTACATACGGGGAGCAACCGATGAATGGACAACAGTGCACGACATCCGATATCAAGCTCCGTTCGTCGAAACGATCGTTCACGTCGTGACGTCATCACTCATCTCCCCCCTCCCTCGAATCGGACCCGCGT
>CAZLEW010000086.1:0-3673 GCA_964558635.1 uncultured Candidatus Peribacteria bacterium | reverse complement strand
AAAAAACAAGGTTGGTCTTTCTACATCCGACGATGCGACATCGTTTTTGCAGGAACAAACTGTAAACAGACAAACGGCGTTGTGGGCATACTTACAGGAGATATCATCCACCGCACAGCACTCTACGAACATGCGATGGCATTGGCACTGATCCCATTCAAGAATACAGCCCTCTATCCCCTATGACCGATATCCGCGAAATAATACAGATATTTCTCACGTCGCAGATGCTCTGCGTTGTTTCGACAGTCAACGCCGATGGAACACCCGAATCAGCACTTGTCGCATTCTCTGAGTCGTCAGACCTTGAGATCACCATCGGGACATTCAATGACACGCGAAAATTTGCCAATATACTTCGCAATCCCCACGTGGCATGTGTCATAGGTACGACCGATCAAACACTGCAACTCGAAGGAATCGCACGCATTGCAAACGATGAAGAGATAGACCATTGCCGAATACAGCACACACAGAAAAACCCAGCATCAGCGAAATATGTGCACGACCCAAAACAACGATTTGTGATCGTGAAACCAACATGGCTACGGTACACCGACTACGGCACAGACCCCGACACCGTTGAAGAGCGGAGCTTCTAACGCCGTGGTACACTCGATGTCGTATGAGCCATACCGTCATTGCCGTCGATTTAGGAGGAACGAAAGCCGACATCGCTCGTGTGAATACAGAAACATGGACGATTGAATCTCAAGAACGTATTCCCACACGCGCAGCGGATGGATTTTCTGCGGTACTCGATGATGTGTATGCCGCAGTGATGAGACAGAAGAACAAGACGACAACAAGTGTCGGAATCGGCGTACCGGGACTGGTCACAAAGGGGGTCCTCTTGAATGCGCCTAACATTAAGAATGCCCTAAACATCGACGTAAAACATGCGATGGAAACGCGGTTACACATGCCAGTACATGTAGGGAATGATGCCAATTGCTTTACCCTCGCAGAAGCACGCATGGGCGCAGCGCAGGGCAAAGGTATTGTTGTCGGCATCACATTTGGCACAGGCGTTGGCGGCGGCATCGTCATCGATGGCAACATTTTTGAAGGAGCACACGGGTACGCGGCGGAAATTGGTCATATGCTGCTTCAACCCGGCCAGCCGCCCTACGCAACGGACGACAAGCGTGGCGAAGTCGAACAATTCCTCTCGGGCACGGCCATGGGCAAGCGCTGCAAAGCTGCCCAAACACCAGAAGACTACCTCGACGGCGCGGCATGTTCGTTCATGCAGCCAGACATCTATCGCGAGGTGGCGTGGCTTTGCACAAACCTCCTCTACCTCCTCGATCCCGACATGATCGTCTTTGGCGGATCAGCTGGTCACTCACTGGCCAACCACGTCGATGCTATTGAAAAGGAACTAACACAGTGGCTTCTCCCAGGAACTCCCCTCCCCGTCATTGTTGCAGCAAAAATTAAGAACGCCGGAATTTTGGGTGCTGCATTACTTACAACACGATAACCGCTGCTCGATCAGTGCCACTCTGTATGAAATGACCCGTCTGTATCAAGGCGTTCATAACCGTGTGCACCGAAAATATCACGCTGCGCAGCGATCAAATTCTGTGGCAAACGTGCTGTACGGTATGCATCGTAATACGAGAGCGATGCCGCCATCGCGGGCAATGGAATGGCATAGAGCGCACCAAGCGCGATCATGTGTCTCCATCGTAATTGCCACTCTTTATCGTATCGCATTCGAAGCCCTTCCTTTGCAGCTTTGTCACCAGCAAATGATGCCTGAAATTGCGGCAAAAGAGCGCTGCGAATAATGCACCCGCCACGCCAAATTCGGCATATTTCGCTTAATTGAAGATTCCATCCCTCTGCAGCCGACGCTGCTGTGAGCAACTGAAACCCCTGTGCGTACGCACTCATAATCGAAAGCTCGAGCGCAGTTGCAACCCCGAGCGGAAATTCATCAAGACGATACGTTTCATCAGAAAAAAGTGGATCGTTCTTACTTTGTTCTACACGAACATCTTTCCCACCGGAAATGATACGAGCATCGACAGCCGCCGTAATACTCGGAACCGAGACTGCGTACTCAAACCCCGCCTCAACCGTCCAGCGGCCTGTCCCCTTCTGCCCCGAACGATCTTTGATCGCATCGATCAAATATTCACCCGTTTCTGGATCTTTTTGTCTCAATGCACGCACAGTGATCTCGACCAAGAAAGACGAGAGATTTCCTTCGGCGTTCCACGCCTCAAACAGGTCAGCCATTTGCTCGTTCGTCATTTTTCCAACGTACGAGAGCAAGTGATACGCCTCGGCGATCATTTGCATGACGGCGTACTCGATGCCGTTATGCACCATCTTGACAAAATGCCCTGCACCATTTGGCCCTATAAAGGTCACACACGTTCCACCGGCACCATCTTTCGCAGACATCTTCGAGAAGAGCGGCATCAAAGTTTCGATCACATGTGCATCGCCACCTGGCATCATACTCGGTCCGTTCAGCGCACCCTCTTCACCGCCAGATACACCCATCCCGATATACTTCAAACCTTGTGCCGATACCTTCTTTTCACGACGTTGCGTATCACGGTAATGGCTATTCCCACCATCGATCACACAATCGCCTTTCGAGAGCAACGGAACGAGATCATCAATCACGGCATCAACGCCATCCGCTTTGACCATAAGGAGTATTGCTCGCGGGCCTTTGAGCGCTTTCACGAACTCTTCGAGTGTTTTCGTCGCTATAAACTTCCCCTCGGACCCATGCTCCTGCATGAACAGATCAGTCCGTTGAACGGTGCGATTGAAGAGGACGACCGTCGCCCCATTGCGTGCGGCATTACGGGCGAGATTCGCACCCATGACGGATAGGCCGATGACTCCGAGTTGCATAGACACACCGTAGCAGAATAATTTACGCCGCGCCTGCAGCTTTCACGGCTTCCCAGTCATCCTGGAATTTTTGAAGACCAACATCCGTCAGTTCGTGTTTCGGCAATTCAAGTGCCACTTTGTACGGAATCGTCGCGATGTGCGCCCCAAGGAGGAGAGACTTGTGCACGTGTTCGATACTGCGCACCGATGCGACGAGTACTTCCGTCCTCAGTCCGTAGTTCGCAAATGCTTGTAAGATCTCGTCCACGAGCTTCATGCCGTCAACACCCTTATCATCCAAGCGACCGACGAACGGACTGACGATCGTCGCGCCGTTTTTGGCAGCGAGCACAGCCTGCTCAACAGAGAACACGAGCGTGACATTCGTCTTGATGCCTTTGGCTGTTAACTGCTTGATCACTTTGAGACCCTCAACGGTCATGGGAACTTTCACCACAACGTGCTTGTGCCACGATGCGTACTCCTCGCCCTGTTTCACCATCTCATCTGCCGTCGTCGCCGTGACCTGGGCAGAGACGCACGGAACGAGCTCACACATCTTCAACACGACGTCTTTGAACTGTTTTCCCTCCTTTGCCACTAGGCTCGGGTTCGTCGTAACACCGTCGAGCATGCCCCATGAGGCGATCTCGGCGACGTGTTCAACATTTGCCGTATCAAGGAAGAGCTTCATAGTGAAAAAAGTATACCACATCCGGTGGACGACAAAAAAACATGACACGTGTATACTCCCCTTTCATGAATACACTCCTCAAATTCTTCGCAGGCGCCGTTGTCATCACGATCG
>CAZLEW010000085.1:0-3697 GCA_964558635.1 uncultured Candidatus Peribacteria bacterium | reverse complement strand
ATGATGCTCCCTGTGCCTGCGTGTTCAATGTGATGTGGTCCAGTAGTACGATGAGTGCGCCACAGGCCGAGTACGCACACGATGCAGAGAAAGCCGGCGAGTGAGACATCGGAAGCGTGGAGACGCATTGCATTACCCTATCGCCCTGCGCTGAGCTGCTTCTGATTGAAATCGTCTGATGTCCTCCCGATCGCTATCGTCTGCTATGAATTCTGTTCTGTGTGAGTGCGGTACGCCTGCGCGAGTGTGATCCATTCGTTGGTTGAGAGCGTCTGAGGGCGGCGCGTAGGGTCAATGCCCACCTCTGCAAGGAGTGCATCACCGTTTGGCAGGCTTCCGATGGTATTGCGGATCATCTTTCGCTTTTGGCTGAAGCCGAGTTTCAGGAGCGTGAGGACAGTATCAATGGTTGCACTGTCTGCGAGTGGCGTTGGAAAGCAATCGATGTGGAGCACGGACGAGTCAACCTTCGGCGGAGGGAGGAACGCGCTCGGTGGAACATGTCGTACGATCGACGGCGTACCAAAGAGTGCAACGACGACCGTGAGGAGGCCGCGATCGTCCGGATCGCAGATGCGTTCCGCAACTTCCCGTTGGATCAGGAGCGTCATGGTACTTGGCGGACGCGGGCTCTCGAGGAACACGTGTCGTAACAGCGGCGATGTGATGTGGTAGGGGATATTGGCGATGACCTTGTAGGGCTCGGTGGGGAAGTCGACATGGAGTGCATTGCCTTCGATGATGGTGAGGTGATCACCGCGTGTGCCAGCATTCACGAATGCCGTGAGGAGAGGGATGACGCGCGCATCAAATTCGATCGTTGTGACGTTGGCACCTGCATTGAGCAAGGCTTCTGTAAGGACCCCGATCCCTGCGCCAATTTCCACGACACGTTCCCCGTGCACGATGTGCCCGTCTCCCACAATTGCCGCGAGCACGTCTTCATTGACCAGGTAATGCTGGCCAAGATCAGTATTCAGCCGTAAGCCCGTAGCACTGCAGAAGCGAGCAACGCGTTGTTGAAGGTCCATAACCGTAGCGTAGCATCGCTCTGGTAAAAAAGTCGCCATTCTTTCTGCAGATTCTCTGTACAGCGCCTATACTGCATTCATGCATAAATGGTTCGTTCTCTGCGCTGTTCTTCTGGTCCTTGGGACTACCTCCGCCGATGCACTCGCGTATCGCACGCCGCCAGGGGTGGTGAAGGTGTCGCGACGTGAACTCCGTCGATTACAGCGCGTGCGACGCATGTCATCCTCCCGCAGTAGTGTCCGTTCATCGGTGCGCAGCAGTTCTTCGTCTTCTTCATCGTCATCTCGTTCGAGTCAAACCGATCCGTCGACCAATCTGACGGTGCGATCGAACTTCTTATTGCTAGGCGAGGTGACACCTGTACTGGGGGCGGTCGACTTCTTTGCGGCAAGCGAGCCGATTGATGTGGAGACGATCAGGGTGCGTTTTGCGAGCGATCCGTCGTCCATCCAGCAGGTGCGCGTGTATGCGGAGGAAGATGGTCGATTGCTTGGGACGTCGTTTCGAGACGGTTCCAGCGACTACGAGATCGCCGTACAACCAGGGACGATGATCCTGCCGCATCGATCTGAGATGGGTGTGTATGTTCGGGCACTGCTGAAGCCAGTCGATGGCGGTGCTTCGGGTGGGCAGATTGTGCGCATTGAGCGCATCGAGCTGGACGGAAGCGGCGTCTGGAGCAACAGCGATTATACGGTCGCATCGTCGGACACTTTTCTCTCGTTTGAAACAACGCCTGCAGCAATGACAGGATTCAGACCCGCTACGTCACTCGCATCGTCCGTATTCATCGAAGGTTCAGATGTAACACTGTGGGATTACAACGTGCATGCTCGCTCGACTGATAGTGACTACGAGGTCGAAATCTCCTCGCTGGTCTTCCGTCTCGCAACGTCGTCGAACGTCACACTGAGCAACGTATCACTTGAGGTTCCTGGGTCTGGCGCTTCTACGGGGTGCACGGTCTCAGGCGGGCTCATCACGTGCGAGAACATTCCCGCGAGCGTCGGTACCATCGATGACATGCAGCGACTGCGCCTCGTCGCTGATATCGCGTACTCTGGTGCGGCTGGGGATCCCTTCGTCCAGGCCACGCTTCAGGAAGCGGGCACCCCCACCAATGCCGGCGACATCACCTGGACCGATGGCACGACGTCGTACGATTGGGTGCACTTCGAAGAGCCCGTTGCACGCGGGATTCTCTATCGGTAAGACGTTGGTTCATTAGAGCAGCTTCAACGGCGCGATGCTCAATGCAAACGTCTTCTTCTGACCGTTATCGAAGCGAATATCCACGACGTCGCCACGTTTTGCCGCGACTGTTCCTTTGCCGAAGACCGGGTGTTCCACGCGTGACTCTTGATCGATTTCACCGCCGTCCTGCGCGGTGTCTGTCGCCGTATCTTGGTTGAAGTCATCCCCACTCTGTCGAAATGGCATGAGCGTGCCCTTCGCGCGGGTTTTTTGTACGCCCGCTTGCCCCGCCCATGCAAAGGCTGAGAGCACATCGTCGCTGCGACGTTCGACGGTCTCAGCTGGTACATCATCGAGGAAGCGGCTGGGTGCGGTCGCCTTCTGTTCACCCCAGAGGTACCGCTCGTTTGCGAAGAACATTCGTAGGTGTGTGCGTGCCCGGGTCATGCCGACGTACATGATGCGTCGTTCTTCTTCTAACTGTTCTTTGTCGTACACGCTGTTGGCGTGAGGGAAGAGTCCTTCCTCGCACCCGACGATCATCACGTGTTCAAACTCGAGCCCCTTGCACAGGTGCAATGTCATGAGCGTCAGTGCATCGCCACCCTCTTCTAGCTTATCGACTTCCGAAACGAGTGCCGCTTCTTCGAGGAAGCTCAGGAGCGAGTTCCCTGGATCCAGTGCGTCGTACTTGTGCATGACCGTGAGGAGTTCCTTCACGTTCTGCCATCGTTCTTCGCCCTTCTCTTCGTCATCTTCTGTGAGCCACTTTTCCATGGAGATGGCGTTCAATAATTCCTCAGTGAGCGTACTCACAACCACCTGCGTCGATCGCAGCATGAATCGCTCGATGATAGCTTGGAAGTGTTTGACCCGTTCTTTTGCGCCGTTGTCGACGTCGGGCACCATGTCTATTTCTTTCAGCGCGTCCCAGAGTTGCAGGCCGTGTGTCATCGCGAATGCTTGCACGCGCTCGAGTGTACGAAGCCCAATTTTGCGCGCAGGAACGTTGATGACGCGCAAGACAGAGAGCGCGTCGTATGGATTGGTGATCGCATGCAAATATGCGAGGACGTCTTTCACTTCTTTGCGCAGGTAGAATTTGAGCCCACCGAGGATCCGATAGGGGAGCCCCATTCTCATGCATGCTTCTTCGAACACGCGGGATTGCGCGTGGGTGCGGTACAAGATGACCTGTTCTTTCAGCGGCACGCCGAGTTCCTGCACTTGGCGTATCGCCTTGATCACTTCTTCAGCCTCACGTCGTTCGTTGCTCACTTGATGCACGATCACCTTTGGGCCGTCGGTGCGCTCGGTCCACATGTGCTTCTCAGGACGGTTCGGGTTCTTCGAAATGACGCTATCGGCACTGGTGAGGATTGGCTGTGTCGAGCGATAGTTGCGTTCGAGCTTGATGCGGACAGCGTCTCTGTACTCGCGTTCGAATTCCAGGATATTGCGGATATCTGCC
>CAZLEW010000084.1:0-3706 GCA_964558635.1 uncultured Candidatus Peribacteria bacterium | reverse complement strand
CTCACGAGCATCGATATCGGGCTTATCGAGATGCACATGGCGATCGAAACGACCGGGGCGCAAAAGGGCTACATCCAGCACATCAGGACGGTTGGTCGCCGCCATCACGATCACGTTCGTCCCCTGCTCGAAGCCGTCCATCTCCGTCAAAATCTGGTTGAGGGTCTGCTCGCGTTCGTCGTGCCCACCGCCAAACCCTGCTCCACCGCGCTGACGACCCACCGCATCAATCTCATCGACGAAAATAATGCACGGCGCATTTCGCTTTGCCCGCAGGAATAAATCGCGAACACGCGACGCGCCGACACCCACGAACATCTCGACGAACTCGGACCCTGCAATCGAGAAGAATGGCACGCCCGCTTCGCCAGCGACCGCGCGCGCGAGGAGGGTTTTACCCGTCCCTGGTGCCCCCACGAGGAGCACCCCCTTTGGGATCTTGGCACCGATATCGATGTACTTCTTTGGGTTCTTCAGGAAGTCGACGACCTCGACCAACTCCGCCTTGGCCTCTTCCACACCCGCAATATCCTTAAAGCGCGTCTTCACTTGCTTCCCATCAGCAACACGCGCCTTCGATTTTCCAAACGACATCGCCGATGACTGGCTACGGGCAATACTTCGGAATACCCACATCACGCCACCCACCACAAAAATAAGGAAGATGATATCGGGTAAGACCGCGAAGAACATATTTGCCGCTTCCGTATTTTGCACGGTGACAATCGTTTTGTTAGTAGGATCGTTCCACCCGAGCTGCGACACGGTATCGAGCGATTCTTTATATGACTGCACGGCCGCTCCGGTCGAAGTAAGGGCGTACACTTGGTTATCGCGAATCGTGATCTCGGTGAAAAGATTGCTCCGATACCCTTTCGTGATCTCGCTCAACGAGACCGCACGCGCATTCTTGAATTGATCATCCACCAAGCGCGTTGGCGCTGTGAGATAGTAAAAGGATAGTGCCAGCAACGATCCGAAAATAAGCAATGTGAGAAGCCACTGTTGACGTGGAACCTGCGGACGACGAGGGGCTGTAGGCACGAAGTAAGTGTATAGTGCGCGGCTTGCGGCTGCTAGCAATTACCGACGGAATTATTGGAACAATTATGGCCGATAGCCAGCGAGTTCGGCAGAACGCGCATCGGGGAAATACACACGATTCCTGGGTGCAATCCGCCCTCCTCCTGCAGACGTGACGCTGTAGTATTTTTTCCCATTCTTCGAGGCAACGAATTGCATGCCGCGTGGAACCTGCACGGTCACGTCTTCGATAGAAAACCCCGGGTGATCCACGGCAAATGATCCATCGGACGCAATCGAAATCGGATCGCTACCAGCGAAGAGCCGTACGATTCCCACACTCCGACCACGAAGCGCCCCATCGCGAAACCCCTCGAGTGTCACCGTTGCACTGCCCACGTCTGTATCAGCAACCAAAGCGACTGGTTCTGCATGCCGTATGGAAAACGACCACACCAGACCAGCAAGGACCCCCACCCCAAGAGCAAGGATGACGGTTACGATCCAATAAAGCGTCTCAGGATCGATACGACGAAGTAACGGGAGCACCATGGACCCATCGTACAATTCAACGACAGCGCGCATCGATATTCAGACAGCTCAACACAGAGCAAACGCCGTACAGAGCGATGCACGACGTTCTCTTGCAGAAGAGAACAATGTCACCACTTATGTACCCGGTTGCACGTCCAACATCCAACCATCCCCAATTGCCTGGCCGATTCCACCCGCAGGCAACTCGAGCGCGTACATCGCCGGACCCGCAGATTTGTACGTCGCGCAGGGATCTTCCGTGCAAGGCTCCATGCGCGCGGATGACACCCACGTGCCGTTCGACGCAAAGTATGCGATATCCAATGGAACGAGTGTGTTCTTCATCCAAAACGACAGTGGCGCATCTTCTTCGAACACAAACACCATCCCCCGCTCAACAACGGATCTCTCCATCAGGCCTTGTTGCCGCTCTTCGGGGGTATCGGCGACTTCGACGACCATGGTCGACTCGATTCCCGAGGGATCCCTCAGAACAATCGACTGGTTACTCGTAAGCCCTGCAGGCGCAGCAGGGACAAACAGCGCGAGAAGGGCGACAGCCACGAAGAACAACGCAAAAAACGACCAGATCCAGAAAAGCCGACGAAGAAACCTAGGCAGCGCCATCACGCAGAGACTCAAGAAACTGTTGTCGATGCTGCGCACGGAAGAGCGCACTGCCAATGACGAGGTTATCTGCACCTGCTGCAATGCACTGCGGGGCGGTCTCGGCGTTCACGCCGCCATCAACCTGGATCACGAGCCCCGGATGGGCCGCACGAAGCGCTTTGATCTTTTCAAGCGTTGCAGAAAGAAACGCCTGGCCACCAAACCCAGGTTCCACGGACATAAGTAATACGAGATCGACGTCATCCACCACGTCGTCGATCGCCTCCGTCGGTGTCTGCGGGTTGATCGCGATGCCAGCCGTTGCACCACCCTCTCGAATAGCCTTGATAAGAGCACGGCGATCATTGGTATCGGTCACGGCTTCGGCATGAAACGTCACATGCTGTACGGGAATCGCAAAAAACTCTGCAAGACGCTCTGCGGGATTGGTGACCATTAAATGAATATCGAGTGGAAGATTTGTCTTGAGACTCGCTGCGACAGGTGCCCCGAAGCTCAAATTCGGAACGAAATGCCCGTCCATCACATCGATTTGGATGGCGTCGACTGCGGCAGCAATACTCTCGACCTCGTGCTGCAGCATTCCTAAATCAGCAGAGAGAACGGATGCCGTAAGAAGTAGTGTGCGCTGCTTCATGCGATGGGCGTATCGAGATCGTCAACCCTCGCTTCATGCCTTCCTCCTTCAAATGCAGTTTCAAGGAACATATCCACGATCTCGAGTGCATCACCGGGTTCAATTAACCGCGCACCCATACAGAGGACATTCGCATTATTATGAGCCCGTGCGAGCCTGGCCGTCTCTACCGAGTAGCACAGTGCTGCGCGAATACCCGGTACTCTATTGGCAGCCATCGCTTCGCCATTACCGCTTCCACCAAAAAAGATACCGACAGCGTTCTTCTCCAGCACTTCCGCCGCACCCATGCGCATGATGGCGGGGTAATTGTCGCCTGGTTCCAACGCCGCTTTCACATCGATCACCGCATATCCTTCGAGTGTCAGATATGACTTTAGTGTCTCTTTCAGCGGGTGACCCGCATGGTCCGATGCGAGAACAATCGTACGCATACAACGAGTATAAAGTATGTCGTACGAAGTATGAAGGAGAGAGCTGTATTTGCTGGATGAATGTGATAGCGTGTTCGTATGCCCACATATCATAAAATTCTTGCTGCAAACTGGAAAATGTACCCTGCCCCAAAGGGATATGAAATGCCCATTGGGCCGTTTCGGAAAACATCCGATGTTGATGTCGTGGTCTTCCCGAGCCAGATCGATATTGACCGATGCATCGCAGCTGGGTTGGTGGTGGGTGGCCAAGCCGCGCGACCTGAAGAGCAGGGCGCATTCACGGGTGATGTCTCGATGACGATGCTCGCAACGCACGGTTGCCAAGCGGTGCTCTGCGGACACAGCGAACGACGACAGCATCACGGTGAAACGGATATCACGATCGGGAAACAACTGCATGCAGCGCTCGCGGCAGGGTTACTCCCCTTCTTGTGCGTCGGCGAAA
>CAZLEW010000083.1:0-3797 GCA_964558635.1 uncultured Candidatus Peribacteria bacterium | reverse complement strand
CGATCCAAAAAAAATCCGTGCTACGTTCAACCGCGAGTGCATCTTAAAAATCTTGATACCTAAAGAAGAGCGAGTGAAGATTGTGAGGATTAACGAAGGGTAAAGCCTACGCCGCCAACCGATACAACGCTTCTTCATGAATATCTTGGACCGTCCCCATCACGCCTTCTTCATCACCCGTAAGCTTAAAATCTGCGACGAGTAAATGACCTGTTAGTGCAGCAACCGCTTCACGTGCTTCGCGTCGGATCTCGGCAGTCCACTTTTCTTGCTGATCCAGAAGATCTTGCAGCCGATGTGCGTGCGAGAGGGCGCCGGCAACGAACTCGATTTCCTGCGACAGAGGAGACATAAGAGTGTGTGGAATGTGTGTGAATGTTTCGTCACAGTATAGGCGTTTTGATGCCTTGTGTCAAAACCAGTCCTCC
This sequence comes from uncultured Candidatus Peribacteria bacterium, assembly GCA_964558635.1. Lineage (GTDB taxonomy): Bacteria > Patescibacteriota > Gracilibacteria > Peribacterales > Peribacteraceae > DALYDP01. The sequence goes on along the minus strand of CAZLEW010000083.1, from coordinate 3,369 downwards.
GTACAATTGCTCTATGCAGCTCACACAAGCCGTTCTCCCCGTCGCAGGCCTTGGGACTCGCTTCCTCCCTTGGACGAAGATTGTCCCCAAGGAACTCCTCCCAATCGGCCCTTTGCCGATCATTGCTCTCCTCGTTGATGAATGTCTCTCGGTAGGGATCAAGGAAATTTGCTTTGTCATCAGCCCAGGCAAGGAATCGATCCCACGGTTTTTTGAACCCGATGAAGGGCTGCATGCCGTCCTGGAACGAAAAGGGAAGCTCCACATGCTCGATCGCCTTATACGGTACAACGAGGTGCACGTGCACGTGGTCTATCAACAGGAACAACTGGGCGACGGCCATGCTATTATGCAGGCGGCAGATTGGATCAAGAGCGACCACATCGCGATTCTCTTCGGCGATGATTTGATCGTGCACGAAAAAAGCGGCCTCGAGCAACTGACAACCGCGATCGATGCCGTACCCGCGGAAGAGCGCGCCACGGCAGCAATGATCGCACTCGAGAATATTCCGCGCGCGATGACCAAGCAGTACGGCATTGTGGATCCGCATTCGCAAGTAGAACGTCTCGTTCGCGTCAAAGGCCTTGTCGAAAAACCCGCACCAGAAGACGCACCGTCGACACTTGGAATCGTCGGAAAGTACATTGTCCCGAAGTCGACCTTTGCAGTACTCCCCACAGTTGGAAGTGGCCATGGTGGCGAAATTCGCCTCATCGATGCGCTCATCGCCCAGAAGGATTCCATCGCTATTTACGGCCACGAATTCGAAGGCCAACGCCTGGATACAGGCCGACCAGAGGGGTACAAGGAAGCCGTGAGGATTTTAGGGTGACACCTTTTTACTTCCCCGCCCGTAAGTCCCGTTCAAGGAGCTCAATTTCATCGCGCATGTCTGCGGCTTTTTCAAACTCGAGGTTCTCCGCGGCGATTTCCATCTGCGCGTTGAGCTCTGCGATGAGCTTCTTCTTTTCGTCGCGCGGGATCTTCGTGTGATCGCGCTTCGGGCGGCGGAGTTCCAACTTGCGCTGTTCTTCCGAAATATCATGCACGGCCTTGATGATCGTCTGCGGGGTGATGCCGTGCTCCTTATTGTATGCCTGCTGAATCGCACGGCGGCGTTCCGTCTCACCAATGGCCCCCTCCATCGCGGGAGTCATGCGATCGGCAAAAAGTGTGACATGGCCGTTCACGTTGCGTGCGCAGCGACCAATGGTTTGGATCAGTGCATCGCGCGAGCGCAGGAAGCCTTGTTTATCCGCATCGAGAATCGCGATGTAGCTCACTTCTGGGAGGTCTAACCCCTCGCGGAGAAGGTTGATACCCACGAGGATATCAATCTCACCCGTTCGCAATTTACGGAGTGTCTCGATGCGATCGAGCGTCTCAACGTCGCTATGCAAGTACTGCACGTTGTACCCTTTGTCATCGAAGAACTTCGTCAGATCCTCGGCCATGCGTTTGGTGAGCGTCGTCAGGAGCACGCGCTCTTTCCGCTGCAGTGCGGCATCGATCTCGAGCGTGATGTCCTGAATCTGCCCCTTCGTCGGTTTCACCGTCACAACAGGATCAATCAGACCCGTCGGGCGAATAATCTGTTCGGCGAAGTGTTCTTTCTTCGTGTGTTCATACTCATACTTTCCTGGTGTCGCCGACACGTACACGCGCTGCGGACAGCGCTCCTCAAATTCCGCGAAACGCAGCGGCCTGTTATCGTGACTGCTCGGCAAACGAAAACCATAATCAATGAGCGTCTGCTTGCGGCTTTTGTTCCCCTCGCTCATACCGCCAACCTGTGGAATTGAAATATGCGACTCATCGATGAGCATGAGGAAATCCTTCGGGAAGTAATCGAGGAGCGTACTCGGGGGCGAATCAGGCGCAGACATCTCGAGGTACCGGATGTAGTTTTCAATACCAGTGCAGTACCCGGTTTCTTTCAGCATCTCGACGTCATACTCGGTGCGCATGCGAATGCGCTCTGCCTTCGCGAGTTCGCCAGCCTTCAACAATTCCGCTTCACGCTCTTTCATTTCGGCCATAATGCCGTCGACCGCGCGATCGATCTTCTCCTTCGTGGTCACGTTGTGGCTCGCAGGGAAAATCGTCGCTTCATTGAGCTCGTTGATCACTTCACCGGTAAAGCAGTCGACCTCTTGAATGATATCGATCTCGTCGAACGGCATCTCGATGCGGATGACCGTATCGCCCGCAGGCGGAAATATTTCAACGGTATCGCCCAGCACGTGCACCATGCCCTGCTTAAATTCGAGGTTTGATCGCTTGTACTGAATATCGGTCAATCGACGGAGAAATTTGTCACGCTGCACTGGCTCGCCCCGCTTCACGGTAATCGCCAATGCCTCGTAATCGCGCACGTTGCCGAGGCCGTAAATGCATGACACCGATGCAACGATCAATACATCTTTGCGCGTCAGCAAATTGAATGTGGCGGCATGACGATACTTCTCAATTTCTTCGTTGATACTCGCATCTTTCTCGATGTACGTATCCGTCGTCGGCATGTACGCCTCTGGCTGGTAGTAGTCGTAGTACGACACGAAGTACGACACGGCGTTATCCGGGAAGAACATCTGGAACTCGCTGCAGAGCTGCGCCGCGAGCGTCTTGTTATGCGCAAGCACAAGCGTGGGGCGTTGCGTTTCGTGGATCAAATTCGCCATGGTAAAGGTCTTCCCCGTACCTGTGGCACCAAGAAGCGTCTGATGCTTCTCGCCGCTGCGAATACCCTTTAATAATTGCTCGATGGCCTTGGGCTGGTCGCCCATGGGTTTGAATGCCGATTGGAGCCGAAAGGGGATTTGCTTCATACGTTTACGTCGACGGAACGGGAAAGGTAAAGCCGAGACGGGGGAGTATACCCCATCTAAATGCCTTCTCCAACGAAGAATGAGCGCTAGACCCCTTCCTTTTGATGATTCAAACCCTTGCATTTTTACCGTACTGGCGCTGCAATGATGCACTTTATGGAACTTATCATTGAACCCTCGGCACTTCGAAAAAACCCTCTACTCCGTGGTGCACGCGCTTCCGTAGCGGCGCATCTACGCGAATGGCCAGATAGCGAATGGGACCCAGAAGATACCCTTGAAATAGACCTCGTGAAAAACGCTCAGGCACGGAACGTTTGCTTACTTTTACAGAATGGCGATCTGTCCGCGCGGGCAGAACGTGACGGAAAAATGAATATCGTGTTGCGAGCGCCATTTTCACATAGTCGAGGAACCATCCTCACGCCGCAAGACATACGCAACGACGCGACTGCGCGCGAAGACACACTGGAGAAAGAATTAGGAATGAAGTGGAGCCACGAAATCATGGACCGTCTACTAATACAAGAACGTATTA
>CAZLEW010000082.1:642-3915 GCA_964558635.1 uncultured Candidatus Peribacteria bacterium | reverse complement strand
AGGAAACAAGCAATCGGATCTCATAAAACGCATCGTGATAGGTCTCGCCATTTTAATCGTCGTTTCACTTGTTCTCTTCATTCCCCTGCTCTCTGGTGCCGATTCTGCATTTGCAGAGATGATGCACAGAATCAAAACATTCCTGTTCGACCTCGTTGAAATCGAAACTGTACTCAAAATCGTGGTATTCCTCTTTCTTACTATTGCGATCATTGCTGGTATCATCCAATGGACGAAAGAAGAGGAATTTTCGGTGCAAAAAGAGACGAAACACATGGATGCAGTTATTTCAGGAATCGTTCTTGGTGGAATACTCCTCCTCTACATCCTTTTCCTGTTCACACAGCTACAGTCGCTGTGGGTGTACCAACTCCCAGAGGAATTTCTCTCGACAGAGCACCTCGTGAAAAGTGGCTTTTGGCAATTATTCATTTTGAGTGGTATCAACGTAGTACTCTATATGCTCTACGAACGTCGCACGACGAAAGTTGTGCAGCATATTCTGGCTGTCTTCATGTTTGCATCATTGCTCCTCCTTCTTTCTGCAGCAAAACGAATGGGGATGTACGTCTTCTACTATGGGTTCAGTTACGAGAAATTTTTTGCCGCGTACACGGTTCTCTTTTCCATCGTCCTCTTTCTTCGTTTGATTGCTGCGCTCTTCCAACAAGAGAAAACAGATATTGTGTGTTATCTGGTTGTGTCATTCGTTTGGATGTATGCAGTTGTAACGATCCTTCCTGTAGAGCACATAATCTTCCGCGCGAATCGAGCACTGGCTTTGCGATCAGACTCTCGTATCAACATGGATGAATTAATGATGCTCTCTGGAGATGTATTGAATCTTGGAAGAGAACAAAACTATGGAGAATGGCCGCAGTGGGTGGAAGAAAAAGAGGCTATTGCCAATCAAAAGCATTTCTACGAAATGACACTCACGGATCTGCTCATGAAACAGTAATTTCAATGTGATTCAGTGTACAATCACCATCATATGAGTACCTCCGAAAAAGATACGTATTTCGTGGCCGTGAAAGTGTTTGTAGAGAACAATGGCAAACTACTCATTTTGAAAGACAATTTCGGCGATTGGGATCTGCCAGGCGGAAGGATCAAGAAAGACGAATTCGATGCATCGCTCGAACAGATTGTGAGACGCAAAATCAGCGAAGAACTAGGAACTGCGATTAGCTACACAATCGGAAAACCAGAAACATTTCTGCGACATGAACGGGTAGAAGCAATGGAAGGAAATCCAACAGTCCGTATTTTTGCGATCGGATATCCCGCCACGCTGGAATCAGGAGACATCGTCCTCTCGCCGCGGCATATCGAGATGCAATGGGTCGACCTACAAACGTTCAAACCAGAAGACTATTTCACAGGCGGATGGCTAAAGGGCGTACAGGAATATTGTGATATGGCACGACGACGCGTATGAAAATAACAATTCCGAACACGGGCGAACTCGAGCTCCAGACCGTGATCCTGGATCTCAATGGCACACTGACCATTCGAGGAATCCTTATTGAGGGCGTCCAGGAACGATTGGAAAAACTGAAGCAAAAAGGTTTCTCGCTGTTTCTTTTTTCAGGTGATACCAGAGGTACCGCGAAATCCCTCGCTGATACGCTTGGACTTCAATACGTGTATGCGAGTACAGGAGAAGAAAAACGTCGAGCATCGCTAGAATTGAACCCCGCAACATGCGTTGCTATTGGGAACGGATTCATCGATGTTCCCCTCTTTCGAGAAGTTGGCCTTTCGATCGCCACACTCCAAGCAGAGGGCGTACACCGTGAAGCGCTGAAGGAAGCGGATATTACCGTACCGTCGATTGTGGATGCTTTAGACGTACTGCTCGACGAGCAAACGCTCATCTCCACACTAAGGGCGTAAGCGAAGAACGTGGCGGAAGCGCAAACGAACAACGAAAACCAAACCCTTTTCGCGGTTTTACGCTGAAACATGTATTCAAACCATAAATTGTATAGTTGACAAGTAGTGATTACTATGACATGATTTCCCCCTTTTTGTCACTCCCCCTTCCTCTTATGGGTACGCGCTTCGTATCCGCCGCTTCCATCCTAGCACTGTCGCTTCAAGCGACCGTTGCCCTTGCGGCAGAACCTACTGTCACGGTGCAACCGTATGGAAACCGCGACGAAAGCACGATTGACCTAAGTAACGCCTACGAGCCCGAAGCGGTGTATGTCACGCGCGTTGCTGCGAGTATCAACGACAAACACATTGCAGGATCATTCACCGTGTTGAATGCAGATGATTCGCTCGTCACGGGTTTGCAGTACCGTTTGGAATTGCGCGGGATCAACGATGTTGAAGGTTTACCCTTCATGATCGATGTGGTTTCGCAATCGCTTGCGTTGGCACCGAACGAAAGCAAGACACTGCTCTTTACCGCAGCCCTCCCGAACATTCCGGCGGGTCAGTACGATTTCCGTGTTCAGATGCTCACGGCGAAGGGTCGCAGCCTTGGTTGGCAGGATACACCCGTCATCGTCACAGCCGAAGATGCCTCCAAAGACTTTATTACGCTCGTTCCAGGCACCATCAGCATCGCATCGTACGAGGGTGAACTTCTTCCTCCCTTGAGCGGCCCGAACGTTCAGCCATTAGAAGAAATAACACTCCGCGCTACGGCAATAAACAACGGAAGCCGCAGCATGCGCGTTACACCAGTCATTGATATCTATGACTTCAATGCCGCACGCGTTGGGCTCGCACAGGTCACACTCTCACCCCTCACGATCGACGCAGGGGCATCAATCCCGCTCGATCTCCCACTCACTACCGAAGCAACACCTGGTGTCTACATGGCGCATGTCACGCTCATCAATGCCTCAACGCACGAAACGATCTCGACCATTGCGCAGTACCGCTTCGTTATCAAAGGTGAAGACGCCGATATTATTGCCATCCATCTTGATTCGATGGGTACCACAAAAGGCGACTGGGCCTATGGCACGGTTGATCTCGCTGGTGCCGCTGATGCTCTCACGACGACGACCGCAACACTCCGCGTACAGCTCTCCGATGACAACGGCGTTGTCGGATCAATCGACGTACCAGGCATTACGCTCACCGACAGCATCCTCACTGCCAATATTCGCATTCCTCTCGACCGTGATCTCGTTGGCACGCCAACGATCGATGCAAGCCTCCTCAGCACACGCAACGCAACATTTGATCATGTGACCTATGCCGGCACGCTCACGCCCGCGCAAATGACAACGCTTACAGCGGCTTCCTCAC
>CAZLEW010000082.1:0-632 GCA_964558635.1 uncultured Candidatus Peribacteria bacterium | reverse complement strand
TGGGTCGCCTGGCATGGCATGTCGCGCATCGCGCTCTTCCTGTTCCTTACGGCGCTCATTGGCTATGCCCTCTTCAGCCTTGCAGTGCGCATCCGTGGTGGTGGCGTCGCATACCTTCGCACAGCAACAGCGACGTTTCTTCTTCTAAGCCTCACAACGCAAGTCACCTTGAGCTTTGCAGCAGGAAGCGGCGGCGTCGAAGTCCTCACACCGAAGAACGGCAGCACGGTCTTTGCGGAGCTTGGCAACCGTCCGATCATTGCACTCTTTGTGAATAGCCCTGTTCATAACCAACCCAATAACTTCTGCAACCGCCAGATCACACTCAGCTACCGCGTCGAGTACGGCGTCTGCGAAAACGAAATCGCCTATGCGCGCGTTCTCGGGCGCGTGGCAAAAAACGGCGGTCACCTCACAGCGTACGATGCACCAGGAACACAATGGCAGACGGTGCACGACAAGGCATATTCCGCTCAATCATGCAGCACGTACTTCTGCTTCAGGGAAGAAACATTCAATGAAACAATCGACCTGACGAATGTCGTGAATACGGGCGTCACCCATACAACGCTGCAGCGTGTGGCGAAGTACGGTAAGAACATCGCCATGCCCAATTCGAGCTTCGATTACAA
>CAZLEW010000081.1:0-4038 GCA_964558635.1 uncultured Candidatus Peribacteria bacterium | reverse complement strand
AGCGTCGCTCACGTAATATTCCCCCGTGGCAGGGCTCGGACCCATCTGCTTCAAAAATTCTGCGAGATCTTTCGCATTGAACACGTACGTGCTCAAGTTTACTTCGGTGATCGCGCGTTCCTCGGGCGTCGCATCCTTCTCTTCCACGATCTTCACGAAACGCTTATCGCTATCGCGCACGATACGCCCCAACCCAAAGGGATTCTCGGCGTAGCCAGACCCAAGGAGGCACGAACTCTGCAGTAACGCAGCTTCGGCAACGAGCCGTGCGACGGACGAACTTTGTGTCAGAGGCGAATCACCCGTCACAACCACCACAGGGCCATCGTGCGCCTCGATCTGCGGAAGGCAGCTCTTGACCGCGTGACCCGTGCCAAGGGGCTCACCTTGCTGCACGAATTCGACACCCTCAAACTGTGCAAGCGATGCCTGAACGTCGTCGGCCCTGTAGCCTACGACCACAAGGATCCGTGCGATCCCGGCCTGCTTCAGCGCGTCGATGACGTAATGGATCATGGGACGACCAAGAACAGGTACAAGCACCTTCGGGAGGTCGGTCTTCATGCGCGTACCTTTGCCAGCGGCCATGACAATTGCGATGGGGGGCTTCATAGTCTGGGGTAGTGTACAGGGAGGGTAATTGGACTCAATCGAGATTCGTACATTGACTTACCACTACCTTCATTGGACCATGACGTCATGTCCCCACTCCCACTTCTCCATCTACGAATAGCTCATGGCGGTGACTATGAAACAGATGAAGAACTCATCGAATCGGTAGGACAAAAGCCATCATCGAACGAACTCTCCCTTCATGTTCCAACGGCAAGAGAAACACGACTTGTTCAAGAAATCCTGGAATCGGGAAAGTAACCAAAATTTCTTTTGAGAGGGCGAAATCGGCGATTAATCCCCAGCGTATAGTGTTGCTATGTAAGTGCCAGGGCGTATTCTAAGCACATGGAAATGGTGTTTCGCATATTGTTAGGGCTTTTCTTTCTATATGGCATTATCTGGGGAGGTCATCATGTGGCTGAGAATATTCAGAGGAAAGAATGGGCAGAGGGTATAGGTGGAATAATTGCCGTGATTGTTTTTGTAGTGCTGTTTTCTTGGATAGTTTATTTTTGGGGAGAAATATAGAGTCGGTTCTATTGACCTGATTAAGAATTGGCTCCCGATAATAGCGATTCTGCTGGGCGTGTATCTAGTGGCTCACAATGTGTTTGATTTCGATTACTCACGAGGATGTGGATGGAGGAGTCCTGATGAGCGGTTTGGAGAAGACTGCAGCAGCCCTGTGACATACTCCTACGAAGAAGACACGAACAATGAGATCGGGATCGTTCGATGGTTTATTTGCGGCGAAACAAGCGGTAGGATCGGCTTATGAATCAAGACACCGCAAGTATAATTCTAGGAATCGTTTTCCTCGGTGCGATAGGTAGCGCCGCAATGGGAGTATGGAAGATGTATAAGCGCGATGCAGAGAAGATTCACGAGAAGTACGAGAAAAAACGAAAAGAAGTAAAACCTCCAGCAGAGGAAATATCACTTCCTAAAGTCGATTCAACCCCGAAGCTACAGCACCCTCTCACCAAGTTGGCATGGGGAATCGCAGGTTATTGGATTATTTTTGCATCGATCATTCATTGGCTTTCTGGTGATAGTGAAGTGGCCGACTCTACGGTTATAGCTCCGATAGCTCTTCCGTTTGTGTGGATATGGAGCATCCTTTCAAACGAAAAAACATGGTATGTCGTTGGAGTGGTATTTGCAGTTTGGTTAATTTACCAAGAGGTAGTTCTGCCAATTATCAGTAGATTAGATCGGATAATTGAGCTTTTAAACAGAAAAGATCGCTAGCCTGAGCGACGATCACGGGATCTCCTTTGTCCTCTACACTGCGGGCATTCTCGGGGGCGGTGTTCTGCCCATCGTGTTCATCCGTCTTCGGACGATCTGGGCCGAGCTTCCGTCGTAAACGATGCGTGACTGTGCCTTCTCTTGATAACCCCACTGCCGAAAGGTGGTGGGGTTTTCTGTGTACAAAAAAAGCCCCGTCGCTATGACGGGGCCGTGTTCCTCCTTTCTGTAAATTCTAGTCTCAACATCTAAGTGCAACAGGGTATCTACCACCCTACCCTGTTCGTACTATGAAGTCCTACATCCATCTTACCGATCTTGAACGCGAAGAGATTCTCAGTCTTGGCTCACCGCCGAGCCCGAAAGGCCCGCCGGCATTGCGCTTTTGTCACACGAATCCTCGTTTAGAACAAAAAATGGTACGCAGCGGTGACAACGGAGGCAAGAACGAGCCCGGCGCCAACGATTTTCACCACGAAGATCATACAAGCCTTTTCTTCATCACTTCTCATCTTGGCAACGCGCGCCTCTTCGGCCGCGACTTCCGCAGGGTCACTGCAATAGTGGCGATCGAGCTGCTCCTGAAGGAAACGCGCCTTCTGGGCCATGGCGTTCACCTTATCCATCGACCCTTCGTAAAATCGACGATTCTTACTCTTATCTAACCACTGAGCAAATTGCTCCAGGCGGCTTTTTTCTTCATTTGCCACGCGAACACGCGGGAGACTTTGTTCGGCGACGCAATTGTCGATGGCGGCCTTGTAAATGGCCAACAACTCTGCGCCGTCGATATCCCATCCATCGTACGGCATCTGATACAACGCGTTGACGACGTTTGCAGGGGCACTGCTTTCGAAAGAGTTCGTCAGTTCTTTGGACAGGAGTCGCTCGAGGAGCATCCGCCAGTCCTTGGTGCAAACATGGTCAGGGTCGTTCAACTGGTGGTTTTTTCCGAACTCCAACTCTTTACTCAGGTCGTCCTTGTGGAACATCTTGATCGCGTTCCTGTCGTTACTAAGGACGAACTGCGCCCCAGCGACAGTGAACCGATCAGGGCACGTCTCTCCACCATTGACGTTAAACGAGTCGAAGCACGCAGAGGCGGGGTGCGAATGGTGGTCAGAGTCCGTTAGTAAGCCGACGAACTTGGCACCATTCTTCGCAGCGAGCAGGCCGAGGAAGATGCCCACAGGCATTTCCTTACCCGCATGCGGGGACATGGCACCACATTGCTGGCTGCTCGCGGGCATCAGGAGGTCCACCAACACCATTTCGTACAAGTGAGTGCTTCTGGGACTAACTCCATTGATGCGCGAACCACCGAGCTTGCTCTGCGCCTCGTCGTAGGTCTGAGCCGTCGTGACATCATGTTCAGCCGAAAGTTGAGCCAAAGCAGCGTTGAGATGGATGATGTTGTCGTCGATCACAAGAATCTTCATGACGTTGTCCTTTCATGACTGCCGATGGAAGAAGGAACATACGATCAAACATTGACCGTATGACACAATTATATTTTAATATAGTTTACAGTCAAAGTATGTACAAATTAAATAGATATATACGTTAATAATTTGTTTATAATAAGCCATTTATATATGTTGATAGATTTATAACAAATCGCTACAATAAAGACGTGATACAAACGATTCTCTCTGAATTGGGATTTACAAAGAAGGAAATCCTCATCTATCTCACCGTGCTTCAGCAGGGCAAAGTTTCGCTCGCGGACATCGCAATTATTACTGGCGTGAACAGAACGACCGTCTACGCCGTAACGAAGGAATTACTGAAAAAAGGAATCATTCGGGAAGAAATCGGCAAGAAAAAATACCTGATCGCGTGCCCACCTGAAGACCTTCACGGCATCATCGAACACGATCGAACGACGCTCAACCGTAAGGAACATCTCGTGCAATCAGCGATCGCGGAGCTTATGCCGTTCGCAAAAAACATGCGATACGACGTTCCTCGACTGTCATTCATCGACGAAGATCAATTAGAGCAGCATCTTCGCAAGGAAAGCGAGCGATGGACACACAGCGCCCACGAAACGGGTGGGATGTGGGTAGGGTTTCAAGACCACAGCTTCGTGGAAGAGTACGTGGATTGGATCGATTGGTACTGGACAAGAAAATTCACGAAAAACATAGAAATCCAGCTATACACCAACGA
>CAZLEW010000080.1:0-4105 GCA_964558635.1 uncultured Candidatus Peribacteria bacterium | reverse complement strand
ACCTCTGCCTCTTCAATCTTCTCCTCTTCATCTTCATCTTCATCTTCATCTTCATCTTCATCTTCATCATCTTCCATCAGATCTTCTGCCTCTCCTCAGCAAAAAACATGCGGCGTCTGTTCGGTCTTCACGAGCCTACGTGCATGTGAAGGAGGAGCGATCCTCTGTCAGTGGACTGCATCGAACTTTGGGTTTGTCTCGGCGCTGTGGGGTGGAAGAACAGGAACGTGCGCACCAACACCATTCTGTAGAGCAGGGTCCAGTAGTTCGTCGATTTCGTCATCATCCTCCTCATCTTCGTCCTCTTCCTCATCTTCAAAAAAACCGCGTCGTGTGGTTATTGCTGGTACGCCATTCCCCTCGCAATGTGGTGATCGAATTGTTCAAGCAGATCGTGGCGAACAGTGCGAACCTGGTCTGTCGCAAGGTACAGGTCGTGCATGTACCATTGCGTGCGTCTGGAGGGCATGTGATAAAGGCTTCATGGCAGATTCCTCAGGAGTGTGCATCCCTGAACCTGCGTGCCCAGCAGAGAGCGTACGTGAAAATCCAACGCTCTTGCATCAAGCATGTACTACTCAGTGTAGAACCGCAGAGAACAGCTCGACATGTATCGCAGCATGCGTCTGCGGTTGCCGCCCGCAAGCGCGTCAAACTGCTGCAGAGGCAGCTCGGTCGTGTGTGGCTTCCTGCGAGAAGGATGAGGGGGCGATCGCAGCATGCAGAACGAAGCAAGGCATCGAGCGATCGACATGCTGCCTCGCAACATGCATCGGGGTGGCGTGCCCGTTCAAAGGCTAAGCGTTATCGAAGAGTGTCGAGCACTTGATCCAGGTACTCGATCGTGTTAATCCCTTCGACGAGGCGCAGCGTACTGGTTCGGTGATGTGCGAGTACATACGATGGCGCAACGGTGATACGCGCATCGAGCCGACCATCTTGAGCATCACCCAATACTTTGTCGCGTGTGAAGTCATTTTCAAGGCATGTTGTGAAAGAATCGCTATTGAAACCGAGGGTCGTTGCGAGCTGAAGGAGGCTGCTCTTCGTTGGTTGTTGCAGCGCGAAGCTTGCGTCGAAGAACGACCAAAATCCAGCGTGTCCTTGTTCAAAATATGCACATTCCGCAGCTTGCGCAGGCAGAAAATCAGCTGGTGTGATGGGGTAGTGGCGCACAATCCAGTTCACTTCATCCCCATGTGTATCAACGTACGAACGTAATGCAGGGTGTAGTAATGCGGCGTACGTGTTTCCGTAGTTCGAGTATTCAACGATCGAGAGCGGGGCATCAGGTAGACCATAGACGTGGTCATCTTGGTTGATTGGTGGTAACAGAAGTTCTGGAATCTCGGATGGCAGCGGCTTTCCTTCCATAATGTCTGCGACATCGTCCATCGATGTGACGTCGATGGCTTCAACGGGGAGATCGAGCGGACGGTCTGATGTATTTGGGGGTGAAGGAGGAAGTAAGAGGAAGCTTCGAACAGCGAAGACGATCACAGCGACGAGGAGAATGGCGCCAATAATGAGGAGCCATTTCGTGCCAGAGGAACGGTGTGTCGTAGGGGTGTCAGTCATATGCGTTGCAGCGTACGGCAAAGATCGCGTCGCTGCCTAGTGCTGCGAATTGACGAACTCCCATGAAGTGTGACCTTGCACTCATGGGGGTTGCTTAGGGAGTAATCAGTATCGAATCATAAAAAGAACTTCACGCAAGCAGAGAGCGCTGCAGAGCAACAAGCGCATCTGGTACTGTGCACATACTGTATGAGTGAGCGAATTTCTTTCGGCCGTCTCACGGTTGGTGTCGCACTTCTTGCAATGGTGACGGGTGGCGTTGTGCTCACGGTCATGTTGCGGACGGTGGCCGATCTCCCGACAAGCACCCTTCGGGGCCAGAGCGTGGGGTTTGCGGATTGCGGCAATGGCGGTCGTTACTGCAAGTGCAATATTGAACTGCTGAAGAACACCATCATGACAGAAGATGGTGTTGATGAGCCAACGGCGCTTTCTGAAGCTCAGAACACAGAAACGTACTGCTGCGCCACGACGGAGAAGGCATTGATTGTGGCGTATCAAGCGGCTGTCCTCGCGTGTGATGCCGCAGGAACTTCAGATTGCCCTGATGCGTTGACGGCGCTCGCGTCGTTGACTGCGTTTAAGGCGGATTTTGCTGGCAGCGGGTGTATATCGGGCGGTCTTGTGACACCTGCATGCGAAGCATGGATGCAGACGGCCGTGGCATACTATGGTGCGCCCAGCGATACCCGATGCCCCCTTACGACGTGCCAATTGTGTAATGAGGAAGTTGAGTTTATCACCCTCTACGAACGTGAGAATTCGTCGTCCTCGGATTCCAGCGCATCGTCCGATTCGTCAATGTCTGTGGGTTCGGTACCGACTATGCGACCTTGTTATAGATGTTATAACGGACGAATGGAGACACGATCGTTCGCTCTGAATGTTTCGTGTGTATCTCAAAACTACCTTCCCTCGCCGCCCTCTTGTGGAACAGGAGGGTCTTATTCGAGTAGTACTTCTTCATCATCGACATCAGATTCTTCTTCATCATCCGATTCATCGTCTGATTCCTCATCAGACTCCTCTGATTCATCGTCATCCTCTGATTCCTCATCAGACTCCTCTGATTCTTCCTCGTCATCATCAGACTCCTCATCAGACTCATCTGATTCATCGTCATCCTCTGATTCCTCATCAGACTCCTCTGATTCCTCCTCATCTGACTCTTCTTCGTCTTCCAGCAAATCGAAGCGTCGTATCGTGATTGCCGGTATCACGGCGCCCGAGCAATATTGCTGCGTCAGTGCTGCGCCATTAGTAGCGCGTGCTATTGCGTGTGCACTAACACCGCCGCATCTCTGTGAGAACGTTGGGGAAAAACCTGAGATTGGCGATAATCCCGAAGAGATGGCAAAGAAGGCGAAGGATAATGTGTACGGAACCATCACAGCCACAAAGCCAGAGTGTGATGCGACATGTGCATGGTGCGGCGATGGAGAGGTTCAAGCAGACCGTGGCGAGCAGTGCGATAATGGCGATCCAGACACGCTCGACCCTGCCGCGAAATTAATCAATCGCCGCAAGGGGATTAAGCCAGGGAACACACTGAATATTCCTGAATTTATCTCAAATGATCGTTTTACAAAGCAAGATGCAATGGAGGGGAAAGAGAAATCGTGGATCGATGGGTGGTATACGCACCTCGAGAAGTCCGACTGTATGACGAGTTGCCAAAAAACGCAGTGTGCCGGTCTGGATCAAAACGATCCGAAGGCGTTCGAGTGCTTGAATACATTCGTGCGCAACGATGTAGTAGTCTGTGAACCGTACGATATTTTTGAGCTAAACGGCCAGCGATTTACCCATCCAGACCCAAATGGCAAACCTCTGAAGAAACCGGGTGCACCGGGGTGCAAGGTGCTCCCTGGGCGTAACACAACTGGAGAATTCGATATTGATGCAGACTCGCCGACTGCAGAAGAAGAAAAAGGTGCGACGGAAGGCGATGGGGATCCTGAGGCTCCTCCCCCGCTTGAAGCATTCAACCCCACCACCAATCTTTTTTCTTTAGCTGAGGCCCCTTCGGGGGCCGACCAGGGCGGCATTCTGGCGGATAGTGAACTTGCGGCGTCGCTGCTTGCGCAGGCAGGGAGAGCAGGAGGGCCAGTGATTGGTGATGTGGAAGATGCAAAAAACGCGAGGCAGGCGTGTGTGGATGGGAGGGCCGCGGCTAATCCTCAGTACGTGAACAGAGCGTGCTGGCGCGAGTCGTGCAGCAGCGGATGTAATTCACCGTACTGTGATAAGGATACGGGGTATTATACTTTGGATAACAATGGATATGCTCCGCTTGTTCCTAAAGATCCTGCAGATGATAAAGCTCCGATTGGTACTCCAAAACCTGGTTGTATTGTTCGCTATCGAGTTGATGATGATCCAGAGATGGATCAAGCAGTATGGCAAGTAAGTCGTCATTGTTTTGACGATAATCAGTGTTTTTCGGGTACGTGTTGCTTAGACAATGGGAATACCGAACTTGATATTGCTGAGCGAGAGACTTGTAAAACACGGGTGGATGGAGATC